>JACRFB010000016.1 GCA_016218045.1 Ignavibacteriota bacterium | reverse complement strand
TCCGCCGCTTCACAGAGTTGATGAACAGCGTGCGATGGTGCGGGAAATTTTCCGTGCCGTTCGGCCTCCTGACGGTCCAACGGCTGGTCCAGCGATTGACCGGACGCAGTCTCGATGGCACGCTGATCCGATACTCCGACACGTACAGTGAGGGCGTTCTTCCACTGACAAAAACAGGCATGGGAATAACCGCACCGTTTTCTCTAAAACATTGGGTTGGGTTCTTTTCTGCATCGTACACTGTCCGCTAACGAAACAGCACATACTTGAGGAGCGATCCATGAGTCTCAATCGTGAAACCGTGTCAACCGAACAGGCGCCCAAGGCGATCGGTCCGTACAGCCAGGCCGTGAAGGCCGGCGGGTTCGTTTTTATTTCGGGGCAGCTCGGATTCGATCCGTCCACAGGCGCCTTCGTATCTTCGTCTGTCAGCGAACAAACACGGCAGGTACTTGAAAACCTGTCGGCCATTCTTCAGGCAAGCGGATCGTCCCTCCGTGATGTCGTTTCATGCACGGTATATCTGAAGGACATGAATGATTTTGCCTCGATGAACGAAGTGTACGCATCGTTTTTCCAGGAAAATCCGCCATCCCGCGCGGCAGTAGAAGTATCACGTCTTCCGAAGGATGGCCTGGTGGAAATCAGTTGCATCGCGCTTGTCCCCTGACCTGCAGTCCTGTGCCCTCACCAGGACGCGTCACAGACTCACATTGATTCAGATCCACGGAGGATGAAATGATCCGGCTTGTAGGCATCGTTCTCTTCATGCTGTTGACACTGCATCCTCTGGCCGCGCAAGACAGTGACCGCCGTAGTATCACCACGCCCAACGCTCCGGCAGCGATAGGCCCGTACAGCCAGGCCGTCACTGCAGGCACAATGATATTTGTTGCGGGACAATTGGGGCTTGATCCTTTAACCGGCGCTTTTGTTGAAGGTGGGATTGAGGCGCAGACACACCGCGCACTTGAAAACATCAAGGCGATCCTGGAGGCCGATTCCAGCGGCATGAAGGACGTTGTATCGTGTACAGTGTACCTGAAGGATCTGGAAGATTTTTCGAAGATGAATGCAGTCTACGCAAGATTCTTTCCGGCGCCCGCGCCGGCGCGAGCCACAATCCAGGTAGCCCGTCTCCCGAAAGATGGGCTCGTGGAAATTTCCTGTATTGCCGTTCGACAATAGAGGATGGCCCATGCTGGTGCCGGTGTGGCTCCGCTCACTGTATCAATTTCTAGGAACACCATGTCGACATCGATTCGCAGTTACGCCCGATCGCTCCTCATTTCCGGAGTTTTGACATCCATTGTTGTCGTGTCCGGATGCGGTAGAAGCACAGAAGATCCAACAGCCGGTTTGCCTGGAAGGGCCGAGTACAGCGGTTTGAACTGCCCCCTTTGTCATGGCGAATATGCGGAGGGCACGGAGCGGGCGCCAAAACTTCGTGAACTCGGAAGAAATTTTTCTCGCGAGCAACTTGTTGAGTACCTGAGCGATCCCGATGCGTACATCGCAAGAGATTCGCGGTTGACCGCGCAGCAGACGTCCTATCCAGCCGGGATGCCCGCCTTCAGACATCTCGGCACCGAACGGTTGGGGCTGCTGGCCGACTACCTGCTCACACTGAAGTAAATTCGATCCGCCGATTTTTTACCACTGTATCACATTCGATGTTCTTGCCATGAAGTCCTGGTTCAACGTTGCACGCGCACTCCTTTTCGCATTCGCACTTCTGTTCCCCTGTAGAGTTGCCTTCGCTCAGACCGAGGCCCGTGTTCTCATCGTCACAACAAGTCAGTCGTCGCTCTCCGGGCTTCCCACGCGCACGGGTTTCCATCTCCCGGACGTCCTGCATCCATATTACGTATTCCTTCAGGCCGGATGGACTGTTGACATAGCCAGCCCGGCAGGCGGCAAGGCGCCTGTGGATCCTGCCAGTATTGACAGTAGCGACAGATGGTTCACTTTCTCTCGCGAGGATACTGTCCTGCAGCAGAAACTCAGCACCACGATCCCTACCGCCCGCATCTCGCCCTCCGCGTACGACGTGGTCCTCTTTGCCGGAGGACATGGTGCTCTGTGGGACTTCCTCGTGGATGAAGCGGCCCATGGATTGACTGCCAAGATCTTTGCCAAGCGCGGCATTGTGGCGACACTAGGCCAGGGGGCTGCAGTGCTGTTGAACACGAAGCTCAGCACTGGTGAGTACATTTACGCCAAAAGTAGAATCACCTGCGCGACGGACGAGGAGGAACGCCTTCGCGGAATCAATGAAAATCTCCCCTACGCACTCGAAACCGCCCTGCGGCGAGGCGGGGCCATAATCTTTAAAGGTGCTGCACACGTGTCGAATGTGATCGTGGAACATCGATTGATCACCGGGCAGAATTCAGCTTCCGCACGAGATCTCGCAAAAGCCGTTGTGGAAAAGTGGAACGAGCTTCAACTGCCCGAGAAGAAATAACTAGCGGCTTCAGACGTGACCGTACGCTGCGTCCTTTATTCGGAGACGCTCCACCGGGGTCCCGCCCACGATATGGGATTCCACAATCTCTTCGACATCGTCGACTGTGACGCCACCATACCATACGGCGTCAGGATAGACCACCAGACTCACGCCAAACTCGCAGGCATCCAGGCACCCGGCGCTATTCGCCCGGATCACATCATTCAGGCCCATGCTGCGGAGCGCCTCGCGGAAACGCGCACGCACTTCCTTTGATCCTTTGTTTGCGCAACAGCCGCGAGGGTGACCTTCCGGCCGCTGATTCTCGCAAATGAATACGTGCCTTTCGAAACGTGTCATGCTTTTGCCTCGGAGATTACAATGTGTCCAACCGAATACTCAACGAAGTCACGCGGTCGACGGTTCCTCGAGTCATGAACCCCACTTCCATCGCGCGCGCCGCCTCGGTCCTGATGGTGCCTCCTGTGCCCGCGGCCATTGTCTGCACGTTCTATGTTCTGCACTACGAGCATGGCGGTCTCGCGCATCTCGCTGCTGTCTGGAGCACCGCTGTAGCCGCTTCCGGGGGCATCCAGATCGCATTCGTCTTGTGGTTGACCCACAGGGGTCGTGTGGGAGCGTACGACGTTCCAGAGCGCTCGCAGCGCGATGGACCGTATCTGTTCAGCGTAGCCACCTCGCTGGTCGGTATGATCGTCCTCATGGTACTCGACGCTTCGATGTTTTTATGGGGTCTCCTCTGGTGTTATTCCGTCAACACCCTCATCCTGGCGATTATCAACCGTTTCTGGAAAATAAGTGCACACATGATGGGCACTACCGGACCCCTGAGCGCGCTGGTTCCGATCACAGGGCCGTGGCTCATCGTTGCAGCACCATTTCTTGTTTTACTGGGATGGTCGCGCGTTCACCTCGGATCGCACAATGTGGCGCAAGTCGTGGCCGGAACTCTAGCGGGTGTGATCCTCACGATCCTGCAACTTTTTCTCGTTTTCGCGTATGGACCTGAATTGGCCGACGCACTGCTGAATCCCTGACAGGGATGAAATTCGCCACCGTGATTATCGCGCCGGTTTTCTTATGTTTGTAGGATATTCTTTTTCGGATATTTAACACGGACGCGAATGATTCAGGCGGTTCTTTTTGACCTCGACGGAGTGATCGTCAATACGATTCATTATCACTATCTCGCGTGGGAGCACATGTTTTCGGAGTTGGGGGGAAGCATCTCCGAGCATTCGATACTGCTGCATGAGGGACGCGCATCAAGGGAAATCCTGCCTGTTCTCCTGGAAGAGGCCGGAGTAAGCATCCCCGAATCCTCGTACGCGGATTTTATCAACCGTAAGCGCGAATATTACCGTTCCATCGTGCATGTGACCGAGTACCCGGGTGTTTTCGACGTCATTCAAGCGTTGCGTGAGCGGGGTCTGCGCACGGCTCTGGTCACCGCATCCGCACGCAAGAATTTGGAGAAGTCATTGGATCCCGGCAAACGCGCCTTCTTCGATTTCCTGATTTCAGGCGACGAAGTGCATCGCGCAAAACCGGCTCCGGACCCATATCTCGCAGCCATGAATCACCTCGGACTCACACCGGCAGACTGCCTCGTGGTTGAAAACGCACCGCTCGGCATCGAATCCGCGAAGAACGCCGGTATGCGCTGTATCGCAATCGAGACAACGCTCGACGCATCGTATCTGCAGGAAGCAGATTATATCGTGCATGACGTTCGCGAACTTCTCGAGCACCCCGCCTTGGCGTCAGGTGCCCCCGGCGATGAATAAACGTTACTCCGACACCACCCACTTCAGGACCACTGTTATGAAACGTTTTCTTCTGTTCTGCGCCATCGGCGCCGCGTTCCTCGCGCGGGCGACGGCGCAGGATTTTAAGCCCATCCAGTTCGAAGAGTACACACTCAAGAACGGCTTGCGTGTCATCCTCCACGCCGACCGCACCGCTCCGACCGCGATGACGTATCTGCTGTACAAAGTAGGTTCAAAAGATGAAGTAAGCGGCCGTACCGGCTTCGCCCATTTTTTTGAACACCTGATGTTTGAAGGTTCAGCCAATGTCAAACGCGGAGAGATCGACAAATTCATCTCGTCCGCCGGCGGGCTCAACAATGCGTCGACATCGAATGATCGGACCGACTATTTTTTCAAGGTGCCGGCCAATCAACTGCAGCTCGCATTGTGGATCGAATCAGACCGGATGCTCTCTCTCGCGATCGATTCCCTTGGAATTGAGACGCAGCGCAAGGTGGTAAAGGAGGAATTGAAGCAGCGCTACGAGGGGCGTCCGTATGCTACGATTCAGGAGAATCTGTTCAAACACACGTTCGGCGGGACGCAGTACGAGTGGACTCCCATCGGCAATCCTGAAGACATCAACCGCGCCACACGTGAGGAATTCACATCTTTCCACAAAAAATACTATCTGCCGAATAACGCATGCCTTGTTGTCGGCGGCGACATCGACTTCGTGCAGACAAAAAAGTGGATTGAGGAATACTTCAGCAGCATTCCATCGGGACCGACTCCTCCGCGCGTGACGGTCACCATTCCTGATCAGAAAGAAGCGCGCACAGTCACCATCGAGGAAAAGAACACGCCGCTTCCGGCTGTGATCCAGACCTATGTGACAGTGAATCAGCGCCACCCCGATGCCTATGCCCTCGAGTTCCTCGGATCAGCGCTCTCCGCCGGCAACAGCTCGCGCCTCTACCAGCGGCTTGTCGACAAGGATCAGCTCGCCCTCGCTGCGGCCGGATTTCCCTTCTCGCTTGATCAGGCAGGCATGTTTGCGTTCTACGCCATTGCCAATCAGGGCGTGGAGATGGACGCGCTTAAAAAGGCGATCGACGAAGAAATCGCCCGTATCCAGAACGAGGGCATCACTGAGGAAGAATTCCAGAAGCTGCGGAACAGCAAGGAAGCGGAATTTATCGCTGGTCTTACCTCGCTTGACGGCAAGCTGTCGAGTCTCGCATACTATTCCCTGTTCTACGACAACACGAATCTGATAAACGAGGAGTTTGCGCGCTTCATGTCGGTGAAACGCGACGACATCCGACGCGTGGCAACCACGTATTTGCAGCCCATGCGCCGCAATATCATTCAGTACGTTGTCATGGATCAGAAACAGAAATGATGCAGGCCAGCACAAGGAATACAGTCATGAACATTGCACGAAAAGCTCTCCCGTACCTGCTCATCCTGGCCTTATTTACCGCGTCAGGTGTTTTTGCCCAGGTCGACCGTACTAAAAAGCCCTCTCCGGGTCCGGCCCCAAAAGCCGCATTCCCCGCCTTCCATGAATCGACGCTCAAGAATGGACTGAAAGTCTTTGTCGTCCAAGATACTGAGCAACCTCTTGTCACATTCCGGCTCTTGATCAAGTCCGGCTCAGAATTTGACGGCAAGGAGAAGTCCGGCCTCGCGTCCATCGCGGCGGACCTTCTGACAAAGGGTACCACGACACGCAATGCTCTTGCCTTTGCAAAGGAATCGGATTTTCACGGCATCAACATCGGGGCATCCGCCGCTGACGACATGATGTCACTCTCCGGCTCGGGCTTGAAAAAGCATATGCAGAAAATCCTCGAATTGATGACAGATGCTCTTTTCCGTCCGACGTTTCCCGAAGAGGAACTGGACAAAACGCGCAAGCAGATCCTTTCAGGCCTTGCTGTGAACAAAAAATCTCCCGAGGAAATCTCGTCACGTCTCGAAATCACGCGCGGCTTCAATCGGCACCCATACGCAAACTTCGAAACGGAGGCCACCGTCTCCGCGATCAAACGCGAAGACCTCGTCGGTTTTCACACTCGGTATTTCATTCCCAACAATACGTCCATCGCCATTGTGGGTGATGTTTCTCCGAAGGAAATTCTCCCGATTCTGGAAAAGTATTTCGGAAGTTGGAAGACCGGCGCAGCACCGAAATCCGACTTTCCCCTGCCGGAGCCGATCACCACATCCACTGTGCATCTTGTGGATCTCGGCAGCACGCAGACGCAGACCACGCTCTCGATTGTCACAACGGGCATGCCGCGTAACAACCCCGACTGGCCGCTTTTCGGACTGCTCAACTCGCTGCTTGGGGGAGGATCCAGCTCGCGTCTGTACAACAACCTGCGCGAAAAACACGGCTTCACCTACGGGGCATATTGCAGCGCTGATGGGCGGAAGCAAGCCGGAATCTGGACCGCCACAGCCAGTGTCAGACGAGTTGCCACGGATTCATCCATCAAAGAGATCCTCCACGAAATGAAACGCCTGCAGGATGAGCCAATTCCCGCCGACGAACTCGACATGCACAAACAGTATCTCGCAGGCACATATCTTCTGAGTCTCGAGTCGCCCGCCAGAACTGCGCAGCGCGTCCAGGATATCGATCTGTACGGACTGTCAAAAGATTACTACGCGACGTACGTCAATAAAATCATGAAGGCGACACCCGAGGACCTGCGAAGGATCGCCCGACAGTATCTCCGTCCCGACAATGTCGCCATAACTGCGGTGGGCGATGCATCAGCACTGCTGGAATCCTTGAAGGCCTTCGGCACTGTGAAGATGTACGATCCGGACATGCAACCGATCGACGCGAGTGCCATGGCCAAACCCGACATCGACGCCGAGACGCTGATTGCACGTCATATACAGGCACTCGGTGGGGCGGATAAAATGTCTGCCGTGAAGGACCGCAGCCTTGAAGGCACAATCACAATGAACTTCCAGGGCCAGAGCATTCAAGGAACCATGTCCGACATCAAGAAGGCCCCGAATAAAAGTTATCAGAGGACCGTGTTGAATTTCATGGGTCAGGAGATGGTGCAGGAAAAATGGAACGATGGCACAACCGTGGTATCGACCAGCCCTATGGCTCCTGAACCCATAGTTCTCGAAGGAGAGGAATTGGCGCAGGAACTCGAGAAGGACATTTTTAACGAGTTGCTCCGTTACAAAGAACTCGGGTATACCGTGGCAGTCACCGGTAAAAAGCCTGTCGATGGCAAACCGGCGTACGTTCTTACGATCAAACGCACTCATGGGACCGGCACCTACTTCATCGATGCGTCCACGTATTTATTGCTCGGTGAAGAAACGATGCAAAAAACACCAGCAGGCGAACAGGCGATCATGGTCTCTTACGGCGACTATAGACTGGTGGATGGTGTCATGTTGCCCTTCAAAGTGAAAATGGATGCGGGAATGATGGCCATGGAAATGGAAGTCGTCAAGTACGTGCAGAACGGCACTGTTCCCGACGATACATTCAAGGCCAAGTAACAAGACCTGTCTGGTGGGCGCGCCCACCGGTTACAGTAACCCGAACGCCGAACGCCCCTCTCCCATGGGGCGTTCGGCGTTTTGCCCCTGCCGCTCCGTCTCCCTTTCGGACTCGATCAGGGGATTACAACAGCCCAGCGCGTGTCAACGTGCCGGAAGCGGTTGCAACTCCCGCGTTGTGGTGTGCCCGCAACACAACCGGGATGCGGGTATTGACTCTCGGCACAGTGCCGCAATACTCGCCCGCACATGCTCCAGACTGCCGGGATCGACACTGCAGGCAGAATAGAGACAGTCGGTTCGTCCTATCGCGCCCGCCAGCGCTCGTACGGTCCGGTGGACGGTGGAGGGATGCGATAGCAGGGCGAGGCAATGCACGGTTCGCGCCCCGAAACCAATGTCTGCAAGAACCGCACCTTGTTCCTCCCCCGCACGCCGCAGACGTGACACAGAAACTTCAGGATTCTCGTGCGAGGGTACATCACGCCTCGGATGGAGAATCAGATAGGACCAACAACTCGTTCGCGGGTAAGGCATCTTTCCTCCGTGTTTTGGGTGGAACAACCGGCTCCACACCTTGTATGCACGAAACGGAAAAAATGTTCCCGCAAAAGACGAAAAAAATTCAGCTCCCGGCTTGGCTGTCGAGCATGCGGCGAAGATCCGCAATGCGCGAGATATACTCGTCTTGATTGTCCGGATATTTTGCGCAGAGCGTGAGATAAATCTCAATCGCCTCGTGGATATTGCCCTGGCCCACGTATATCTCCGCAAGTGTTCGTGTGACAGGCCGAGTGCTGTAGTCCACCGGATGAGGAAGTTCGGTCCATTCAGGATCAGCTTTCTCATCACTTTCGACCGGCGAGACGGATAGGCGTGCCGATTCGAGTGTGTGCGCGAGTCTCTCCAGCTCTGTTCGTTCGTCTGGATCGTTTATCTGATCAATCTCACCCGATACGCCGCCCGTCTGCATGTTCCCAGCATCCTGGTGCTGACGCGAGACTGCATCCAAAGGGCTTGCACCCTGTGATTGAACGAGGAACGACTCCATACCCGGGATAAGATCATCGACCTTGCTGACACCGCGACGTGGTCCCTTCTCCTGCGGAACGCTCAACCCCTCATCACTAAGCACACGTCGTTGTGCGTCGAGAATACCATGGTCCGTGGGCATCTGCATCTCCGCGGCATCTATCATGGCGCGCAAAGCAGCGACCGCGGCATTGTCAGGATATTGTGCCGCCGCATTTGCGAGCGCACGTCGTGCATCGCCAAAGCGGTGTTGCGCGCACTGTATCCGGGCAAGCACGATCCACCCGGAGATGTATCCCGGATGGTGCGACACTCCCTGCTGCGCCAGCCGCAGAGCTGCTGCGAGACTGCCCCCCGCCAGATGCTGTGCGGCAAGCCGAGCAAATGCGATGGATGCAGGATGCTGCTGCAACACCTCGCCGTACATCACGAACGTCCGGTTATCCATGCGCGTGCGGCTGTGTTTGATGGCGGTTACAAAAGAGGCCACGACCGGTTGATCGTGGCCCCGGGACGGAGAAAAAAATCTCAGGCGTGTCGTGCCTGAATCGCGTGACGGACGGACATCATTCCGACCAGTCCGAAACCGAGGAAGAACAGTACCTGGAACGGGATTGCAGCGATTTCAAGGAAATAGAACGAGGCAGCCACCCCGATAAAACAGTACAGGGCGAGAAACAACTCGAAGAGTACGGAGAAGGTGATCTTCCGCTTGGCCGCAGTGTATTTTTTATTCTTCCAGCTATCGTCGCCGGTTTCGATCTTATACTTCGGCGTGCGGACGAACGCGCTCTTCTTATTAAACAGTCCTTCGAGCACTGCGCGTGTGTTATTGACCGCGAAACCCATGCTCCCAGCCATGAACAAGGGGAAGAGGAAAATCCGTTTCTTCCAATCGGCGTGGACATCCTTCTGCGAATACAAGTAGAACAGGAAGGAGCTGACAAAGGCCAGCACAAACACCGACATAAATGCGAAGAATGTGTCGTGTGTACCACTCTGTTTGATAAAGATGAGTGGCACGTTGAGAATACCCGTCAGAAGAATAAACGGGAAGACCAGGTTGTTCGTCAGATGCATTGTCGACTGCAGCTTGACACGGAATGGAAGGCGTGACTTCCAAACAAGAGGAAGAATTTTTTTTGAGGTCTCTATCGCGCCCTTGGTCCACCGAAACTGCTGCGACTTGAGAGCGTTGATCTCCGACGGAAGCTCGGCGGGCGAGGTCACATCATTGAGGAAAACAAATTTCCAGCCCTTCAGTTGCGCACGGTAACTCAGATCGAGATCCTCCGTCAAGGTGTCGTCCTGCCAGTTGCCCGCATCCTCAATACACGACCTCCGCCATATGCCGGCAGTACCGTTGAAATTGATGAAGAAGCCGGCCTTGTTTCGGACCTGCTGCTCGATCACAAAATGGCCGTCGAGTGCGATGGCTTGCGCACGCGTCAGGTACGAGTACTCTGTGTTGAGATGTTCCCAGCGGGTCTGAACCATGCCGATGCGGTTGCCAACGAAATGCTGGAGGGTCTCCTGCAGAAAGTTCGACCTGGGGACAAAGTCGGCATCGAAGATGGCGATAAACTCGCCCTTCGCGAGCGTCAGGCCGTACCTGAGCGCCCCTGCCTTGTAACCGGCCCTGTCACTGCGTCGAACCTGGGAGATGTCGAATCCCAGCTCCTGCTTTCGCTGCACTGCTTCTGCAACGACCGACACTGTCTCATCCGTTGAATCGTCAAGCACCTGGATTTCGAGCTTGTCTTTCGGGTAATCCAGATTGCACACGGCGTCGATCAATCGTTCGACGACGTACAGTTCATTGAACACCGGAAGCTGAACGGTCACCACTGGGTATTCGTCACCCAGCAGCGCTCTCTTCTCGGGTCGCCTGTCCCTGTTCTTGAAATAGTAGTAGACCATCACGAAACCGTGTGAGCCGAACAGGGCGAGGACGGTAAGTGAGAAGAGATATGCACCCAGTATCACATTTTCCATAATTGTGGTTCACACCTCAACATGAGTGAGTGAAAAAGAACACTAATTTACCACGCGGAGATCGTTTCCAGCAAGATGTCATCTGTAAGTTTCTCGATTGCTTGCTGGAGGCCGGCGTCGCGGGCGGCGGTTCCGCCAGACGGAGCGTAGTCCGCCGATGCGCTGAAAGTCTTCTTCCAGGCCTGTTTTTTTTGAACGTTGTCGTGAAGGACAACCGTTGCGCGTATCACAAGCTGGTTCCGGGCTGCTTGTGATCCCTGCGAAACGGCGATAGGTTGATCCGCTTCGATCGAGGTGATGACACCGCTCAATTCCACGCTTGCCGCGCCTTTATCTCTCAATCGCAACGTGTTATCACGCTGAAATTTTGCGATGAGCATGTTCGTGACGGACTCTCTGAGCGCGGCGTATCCGTAGCCGCTCTCGTCGTCGAATAACGGGATTGCAATCGAAGTCCAGTGTTGTGGGACGGAGGCACCGGTAAACGAGTAACAGCCGATCAGGGAGGCGACGCTTACCGCGAAGCAAAAATACATGGAAATCCTGAAAGCAACTAGCTTTTTCATCCGAGACCATGTTCCTTGATTTTTCGGTACAGGGTCCGTTCACTGATCTTCAGAGACCGAGCGGCGAGCCTCCTGCTCCCGTCAAACCGCGCGAGAACACGCTGCAGGACTTCGCGCTCGATCTCCTCGAGCGAAAGCTCATCCAATGAAACGCCGCCCGTTCCGGCCGTCGTGTCCTCAGCGGAAGGGAGTGCAAGCTGCGAATGGGCCTGTCCTTGCTCCACGAGCCGCTTGAGATCCTCGATCTGCAGCCACAGTCCGCGCAACAACCCGATAATCATTTCACGTTCCGCTTGTTCCGGTGACTTTCCCAGTGAGACAGGAAGAGCGCGGTCATGTTCATACAGATCATGAGAGGGAAGGTATTTCGAGATCACCGTTGCATCAACGACGTGGCCGTGCTCGAGTATCGCGATGCTCTCGAGTGTGTTCTTCAACTCCCGGATGTTTCCGGGCCAGGAATGCCGCATCAGGGCGTCCATGGCGTCGTCGGTGAGCATGATGCGATTGGCGGGCGCGGCATGCTGTGCATCATTGAGAAGCATGTCCACAAACAGCTTTATGTCGGAACGCCTGTTGCGCAACGGCGGTATACGAATATTCACCGATCGCAACCGATAATACAGATCCTGACGGAAATGTTTGGCACGCACTTCCTGTTCGAGATCCTTATTGGTGGCGGCGATCACACGCACGTCGGTCCGCCGCTGTTCAGCCGACCCGACTCGCATGAACTCGCCGTTTTCCAGTACACGCAGCAACTTCACCTGCGTGGTGATAGGTGTATCGCCAATCTCGTCAAGGAAAATTGTGCCGCCATCCGCGAGTTCGAAATACCCCTTGCGGGTTTCTATCGCCCCGGTAAAAGACCCCTTTTCGTGTCCGAATAATTCACTTTCAAGTATTCCCTCGGGAATGGCGCCACAATTCACCGCGATAAATTTCCGATCGGCGCGCTTGCTTCCGCCATGTATCGCATGCGCAAGAACTTCCTTTCCCGTGCCGCTCTCGCCGGTCAGCAACACCGTGATATCGGTGGGAGCGACCTGCATCACGGTATCGATGATTTCCCGCATCTCCAAAGACCGGCCGATGATTCCGAAACGCGCTTGAAACGCCGCGCGATCCATGCTTTCGCTGAATGATTCCTTCTGTTCAAATCCGTTCACGGCTGCTGGCTCCGCACAATTATCCCTTCGATGTCCAACCGTTGTTTCAGTTTACGCGCGAGATTTCGTGCTGCGTCCGCATGTGAAAATCTGCCGATCCACACGGCGGACATGCGCACTGCGCCAACTGTTTTTTCAACCACACGGGCGTCGAATCCCTTCTTCGTCATCATCTCCATCAGGTCTTCCGCCTGTTCTCTATGCCTGAAAGCACCCACTTGGACCGAGAATTCCGTCGTAACCACCGTGCCGACGGCGGCGCTGCCTTGGGAGGCGTTTTTGGTTTCCGTCACGGTGGCATAGGGAGAGGAAGGATAATCGACTCGCAGGCGGGCAAGCCATTCATCGGCCACAGTGTAGGCTCCTATGGCCGAGCTGAACTGGAACAGGCGCCAGAGCGCGTCATCGGCCCACTCGCTTTTGGGGTACTTGTTTGCAACTGTGCGGTAATACACCACAGCCGAGTCGCCGTTCGATTCCGCGAGCCCCTGTAAGTACACGAATCCTGCATCGTCCCGGTACCGCGCATCGACAGACTCGAGCTGTGCTTTCAATTCCGTGACGCGTCCTTCCTGTGCGGTCTGATGGAGCGCACGGAGTTGCGGCACGCTCTGCGCCCAGCCGGCAAGTGGCGAGAGAATCACGAGAAACACACAGTATGAATCAAGAATGCGCACCTTTGCACCGCGCGGTGATGTTCCAGAAGTGAGAGATCAGGCGGCGATCTCGAGACCGTGACGCAGAACAGTCCCGAAGAGAGTGGCGGAAGTAGCACCGTCCACCCGCACCGAAATGTAATCGCCCGGTTCATATCCCGCCGCCGGGAAGATGACCGTTTTATTTGTGTCGGTGCGGCCCATCCATTCAGCGTCGGAACGTTTGCTGCGGCCTTCCACAAGTACAACCTGTGTACTACCGACCAGTGCCACGTTTCGCTGATACGACGCGTGCCGCTGCAGCTCGATGATCTCTTCCAGCCGTCGACCTTTGATCTCTTCCGGGATGTCGTCACCCATTTTCCACGCCTTGGTGTTTTCTCGCGCGGAATACTTGAACGTGAAGGCGCTATCGTACTGGATCTTCCGCATCATTTCAAGCGTGGCTCGATGGTCGTCTTCCGTCTCCGTGGGGAAACCGGTGATGATATCCGTCGAGAGTGCAACGCCGGGGATCGTCTCCCGGATCTTACCTATGCGGTCGAGGTAATCCGCCGCGGAATAATTGCGGTTCATCAGCTCGAGGATACGGTCCGATCCTGATTGCAGCGGCAGATGAATGTAGCTGCAGATATTGTCGTAAGCGGCGATGGCTGCAATCAGCTTGTCGGACATGTCCTGCGGATGCGAGGTAGTAAAACGCACACGCAACGATGGATCAACGCCGGCAGCCGCGACGAGCAAATCGGCGAAGTCGTTCCCCTCGTCGAGATAGGAATTGACATTTTGCCCGAGTAGGGTCACTTCCTTGAAACCGCGTGCCACCAGAATTTCTATTTCGTGAACGATGTTTGCCATCGATCGGCTGCGTTCACGGCCGCGTGTAAACGGCACCACACAGAACGTGCAGAACTTGTCGCAGCCGCGCATGACCGAGATCCAGGCGCTGATTCCCTCGGTGCGCAACGGCTCGATATCATCGTAGGTCTCGCTGCGTGATAGCTGGATCTGAATTCCCTTTTCGCCAAGAAGGGCGCCATCAATGAGGGCCGGGAGCTTCCGATACTCATCGGGACCGCAGACAACATCCACGAGCTTCGATTCTTCGAGCAGATGCGTGCGCAACCGTTCCGCCATACAACCCAATACGCCGACAACCAGATGCGGTCTGCGTTTTTTCAAATGCTCGAAATTCGACAGGCGACCATAAATGCGCTGTTCGGCATGATCACGTATCGCACATGTATTCAGAAAAATCGCATCAGCGCTCTCAATATTGCTCTCGACTTCGTATCCTTCGCGATGCAGGATGCCGTTGATGATCTCCGTGTCTGCCACGTTCATCTGGCAACCGTAAGTCTCGATGTAGATTTTCCTTCGTTGGACGACCTTCTCTGCCATGTTGTCAGCTTCGCTCTGCCTTTTTTGCATAACTAATAAAAATAGGGGCAATTCCTGTGAGATGCAACACAGTAAGAAAAGTACGAAATTCCACACGCACCAACTGGAGATGGATATGATACTCTGCGAGCTCACAATTTTTCCGACCGACAAAGGCGAAAGCGTCAGTAATTACGTGGCGCGCTGTATCGATATCATCGACCGTAGCGGTCTCCCATATCAATTGACACCAATGGGCACAATCCTCGAGGGTCAGTGGACCGACGTGATGGATGTTGTCCATCGTTGTTTCGAGTCACTTGCGGCGGACTGCAGGCGGATCAACGTCTCGATGAAGGTCGATTATCGAGCCGGAGATGCAAGCCGTATGACGAGCAAAACGGAAAGGATCAGGGAACTGCTCGGCCGGACAATTTCAGTGTAGGGGTCCTGCTTCGTCTCAGTCAAGATGGTGCGGAGAGATCAGACCCAGTAGTCATGAAACCGTTCATGCAGGGCGAGATCGGTAAGCAGCTTCGTCTTCACGCCAAAGAGCACCCTCGATGCGTACACCATCAGAGCCGAGGTATCCCTGTCCGCGCAGCGGCTCGCCTTGTCCTCGCAAGAATCCACAAGCAACGCCGTTTGTTTTTCGAGAACTGTTAACAGCGCGAAGGGTGCGGCGTCGAGGGCATCTTGCGGGCTGCGCATGGGCTCGCGGGAGATTGTGCCACGCGTGCTTTCGGTTTCATCATCCACGGCCTCGCGTCGCGATTCGAGTCGACGGTGAAGGGCGAGCACGTCCTCCCGCAAGGCTAGGTACTGATACCGCAACGTCCCATGACGAAGCACACCGACGAGGGTGTCGAGCGTCGTGAGGATGCGGCGGATGTCGCGGGACACAACAACCGTGATCTCGCGTGCGTCGAGTTCGTCCGTAAGCATGTGCACTCCTTCGGCGGGCAACGCCGAAAATGTGCGGAAACCGGCAGGATGTGCCCCGCGTACACACGCGCGGGCACTCCCGTTGAGTCGGGAATTAGCGGCGCTTTTTCGCTGCGGGCTTGGCCTTCGCCGTTGTCTTTTTTGCCGGCTTGAGCAGTTTATTTTTCTCGATGACAGCCCCACTACCGAGCAGAACAGGCCTGTATTTATTAGGAAGATCGTTCGAGAGCTTCATGATGCTCTTTTTCGCGACAAGATCGCGGATCTCCTCGCGAATGCGTTTCCACTGGTCGTGGAACGGGCACGGATTCTCGTTATTACAGGGATCGAAACCCGCGAGACACATATCGAAGTCCATCGGACCGTCGATCACTTCGACGAGCTGTGCAACGGTCGAGGTCGCGCCCTTCTCAGAAAGGCTGAAACCGCCACGCGGGCCTTTGACCGAATTCAAGAAACCGTACCGGCTGAGCGACTGCAGAATTTTACTGAGAAAGGAAGCAGGAAGATCGAGCGCCATCGCAATATCACGAACCAGGATATTGCTTTCCGTGTGGTTCGCCGCGATGAAAAGCATGGCCTGGATAGAATATTGCGCCGTCTTGGAGTACAGCATTGTTTGCTCCTCTCAGTTATGGAATAGAAGAGTATGAAACCTTATAGGGCGAATCTACGCTGTTTGCAAAGCTTTGTCAAGCGAAATATTCCCCCGCCATCCCCGTGACGACATACAGCGGCTGGCGGGAGTGCATCGCTGGCGAGTCCCTCGCGATTCGAAAGATTTGTATATTGAGGGCTATGAAAATCGGATATCGGCAGAGATGAACGGGCAAAAGCAGCGAGCGTGCACGTACGATCCTCTCGCGGAGTTGATGAAACACTTCTCGACGACGACGGAACGTGTGGTGGAAGCCATCGCCGACACTGCGCCTGTTGATGAACGACTGCAGCGCCGCATCGTGGACGGCGACGCAATCGGCCTGCAAACCGATCTCGACGAGGCCCTGCGCCAGTATCCCGCGATCGACATCATCAACACCATTCTGCTTGGCGGAATGAAGATCGTCGGCGAATTGTTCGGTTCGGGTCAAATGCAGCTTCCCTTTGTGCTGCAGTCCGCCGAGACCATGAAGGCGGCAGTGGCATATCTCGAACAATTCATGGACAAAGTCGACGGCATACACAAAGGCACGCTGGTACTCGCAACCGTGAAAGGCGACGTCCACGACATCGGGAAAAATCTCGTGGACATCATCCTGAGCAACAACGGGTACAAAGTGATCAACCTCGGCATCAAGGTGCCCGTCGAGACGATGCTGAACGCGGTGGAGGAACACAAGGCAGACGCCATCGGGATGAGCGGACTGCTGGTTAAATCCACGGTGATCATGAAAGAGAACCTGGAACTTATGCGCCACAGGGGCATGCAGATTCCTGTTGTTCTCGGCGGAGCCGCGTTGACACGGCGCTTTGTGGAGCAGGATCTCCGGGCCGTGTACGACGGGGATGTCGCGTACGCCAACGATGCATTCGACGGTCTCGCTTTTATGGAAAGGGTCATTTCGGGTGAATCCGCCGCGACGCAGCCGCGAGTACATCAGGAGGCGGTTCTGTCGGGCACCGAAGCAAAAGTCGCGGAGGCCTCGGTCCATGCTCAGGATGTGCGGCGCGAATCGTTCGTGCGACGCGATGTTCAGGTGCCTGTTCCCCCGTTCTTCGGTTCACGGGTCGTGCGAGACATTTCATTGGACCACGTCTTCGAATTTATTAATGAAGTGGCGTTGATCCGGGGCCAGTGGCAGGTACGCCGGGGCGCACTCACGGAATCCGACTACGAGGCGCTTCTGCAGAAGGAAATTCGTCCGGCACTCGAACGGGTCAAAGACCAGGCGCGAAAAGATGCCGTGCTGGAGCCGGCCCTCGTGTATGGGTATTTCCCCTGCTGGTCGGAAGGCAACGATCTCGTTGTAGGCAGGCCAATTGATACGGACGAATCCGGTTTGCACACCACATGGCTCAAGACAGTGTATGCGCGTGATGAACTCGTTGAATGGCAGCGTTTCCAATTCCCTCGGCAGACGTCCGACAGGCATCTTTGTATTGCGGATTACTTCACGCCCGGTGAAAGTGGAAACACGGATGTGTGCGCATTCCATCTCGTCACCATGGGGTCTCATGCCAGCGAGTACACCGCCCGACTTTTTGCGGACGGTAAATTCCAGGAATACCTCTACATGCATGGGCTGACCGTCGAATGCGCCGAAGCCCTTGCGGAATTCTGGCATAAGGAGATCCGGCGCGAACTCGGGATCGGACATCAGGATGCCGAGTCGATCCGGCGCCTATTCTCGCAGGGGTATCAGGGATCGCGCTATTCCTTCGGCTATCCGGCGTGCCCCAATTTGGAAGACCAGAAACAGCTCTTTGCTCTCCTGAAACCGGAGCGCATCGACGTCACGCTTACTGACGAGTGGCAGCTTGTTCCCGAGCAAAGCACAAGCGCCCTCATCGTGCATCATCCCGATGCACGGTACTTTACAATCAAAGACTGAGACAATCGCGGGATATTCTCACCATGCAAAACCAGGCAGGCCGTTCGTCAGAGGGCAACCCCGAGAAGAGCACAAAACGGCGCCCCTTTTTCCGATTCATGAAGAAAGCGTTTCTGTGGTCGCTTGGCATTCTTCTTCTCTGGTGGCTGCTGTCTGCAGTCATCCCCGGTCTGCCTACACCGGCACGAGCGGGTATTGCGTTGCTCGGGCTCATGAAGGACGTGACCGACGATGTGTATGTCTCTGCGAACAAAGAGCATCTGGAGCAAGCCGCTCGCGACGTTATGAGTGAGGCCGAGGAGACCAGCACAGAGCCGGATGCAGCGACCTCCGACTCGCAGCGCAGTTCCGCGGACAGGCAACGGCGCCTGCCCGCCGTGCCCGCACAGGAGGACTCCGCGCTGCGCACGACGCTGAAAGCTATCTCGAGCGCGCCGTTGATACGGGGTCGCATCATCAACATCCTCCTTGTCGGTGTCGATTCACGCATTGGCAGCCGGAGCGCGCGCGCGGATGCGATTCACCTCTTCACCGTCAATCCGGATTCCGCGGTGGTTGAAATCACATCCATTCCGCGGGACATGTACGTCGATCTCGGATACCCCGACACCACATCCTTCAACATTATCGCCAATGCGCGCGCCGCGGGGTACCCCGGCTTCCTTCGGCGCGTCGAGGAAATTGCGAAGCGTGGTCCGATCAAATACTACGCGGAAGTGGGTTTCAGTCAGGCGATGGGCGTGCTTGAAATGCTCGGGTACAAGGATCCGGTCAGCACACTCAAATTTTTGCGCACCCGCAAGGGACTTGCGGCCGGTGATGTTCAACGGTCGCATAATCAAGCAGTTTTTCTTCGTCAAAGCCTGATGTCGAAATTCGGGCTCTTCACAGGGGCCACGGGTGATCTTATCCTCGCCGCCGGTCTCAATTTTGTCGCGACGAACATGTCGAAGGACTTTTGCCAGGGCCTCGTGTACGCAATGGATCAGCGCGGATTCCCGACGCACAGAATTGACGCAGTCCGCCTTCGTATGCCTCCGACATACAAGATACGGCTCAAGGACATGGCGGTCGATTCCGCCACCATCGCGCGGACAGTAGCGAGGAACAGGCAATACGAAGAGGAAGATGTCCCGCGCATCGATGTGACGCGCCACCTGCGCCGCGTCACACGCGAGGCGATCGCCGACAGCAACAGGCCCGGGCAGGTTATTTTCAAACTCAACAGGATCGCCGAGCAGCACGCGTGGATACAGATTCGTGATCAACGCGCGAGGGTCGGCATTCGCGATACACTGCTCACGCTACTCGAAAGAGCGTACCGGAAGGTCGGTAAGACGGCGGAGGCCGATCATGTTGTCGATTTGCGGCGGTCGGAGGATGTGCTCATCCAAACCAAACTGCCCTGATTCCTGTTTGGGCCTCTACCGCGGGCACCGTAATTTTCGCATCTGCAAACATAACCACGCATCACTCACATACCGGGTTCTAACGCCATGGCAATCAAGGTTGGCATCAACGGATTCGGCCGCATAGGCCGTCTGGTATTCCGCCGCGCATTGGAAGTAGGCGGTTTCGATTTCGTTTCCATCAATGACCTGACGGATGCGAAAACACTCGCGCATCTCCTGAAATACGATTCCGTGCACGGCAAATTCAAGGGGGAAGTGTCCGTCGATGGAGACGACCTCATCATCAACGGAGACCGTTTAAAAATCACCGCCGAACGCGATCCGGCTAATCTGCATTGGCAGGGTGTCGATGTCGTGATCGAGTCGACCGGCATTTTCACGAAGCGCGATCAGATTGCGCAGCACTTGACAAACGGCGCGCGCAAAGTTGTCCTGACAGTCCCGGCAAAGGACGAGATCGACGCAACCGTGGTGCTCGGCGTCAACGACTCCGTGCTCACTGGCGGCGAGAAGATCATCAGCAATGCCTCGTGCACAACCAACTGCCTCGCGCCGCTGGTCAAGGTGTTGAACGACAGCTTCGGCCTCGAGAAGGGACTTATGACCACCGTGCACAGCTACACGAACGACCAACGTCTTCTCGATCTTCCACACAAGGACCTGCGCCGCGCCCGCGCCGCAGCCACGAACATCATTCCCACCACAACCGGCGCGGCGCGAACAGTGGGAAAGGTGATCCCCGAACTGAAGGGCAAGCTCGACGGTTTCGCTCTCCGCGTCCCGACCGCTGATGGATCGATCACGGATTTTGTTGCGGTGCTGAAGCGCGACACCTCGATTGAGGAAGTGAATGCCGCGATGAAGGTAGCAGCCGACGGCCCGATGAAAGGCATTCTCGAGTATTGCGACGAGCCCATCGTGTCGAGCGATATCATCGGCAATCCGCACTCATCCATCTTCGACGCGCTGTCGACAATGGTGTCGGGGAATCTCGTGAAGGTCGTCTCGTGGTACGACAACGAATTCGGATATTCCTGCCGTGTTGTTGATCTGGTGAAAAAAGTCGCCGGCTGATCCCACTTCACATCCAAGCGCACGCGAATCATGAACAAACTCACGATCAATGACGTCGACCTCACCGGGAAGAGATGCCTGGTGCGTGTCGACTTCAACGTACCGCTCGACGAGGCGCTTGCCATCACCGACGATACACGCATTGTCGCTTCACTGCCAACGATCAATGCCCTGCTGTCAAAAGGCGCGTCGATCATACTGATGAGCCATCTCGGCCGTCCCAAGGGCAAACCCACACCAAAATACTCTCTGGCACCTGTCGCAAAGCGTCTGTCGGAACTTCTCGGGCGTGACATCGCATTTGCGCCCGACAGCGTCGGCGCGGAGACGGAATCGATGGCAGCGGCATTACACAGCGGCGAGATCCTTCTGCTTGAAAATCTGCGCTTTCATGCGGAGGAAGAATCCAACGATCCCGGCTTTGCCGCACAGCTCGCACGGCTCGGCGAAGTGTTTGTGAACGATGCGTTCGGCTCGGCACATCGCGCTCATGCCTCCACAGAGGGATTGACGCATCACCTGTCGTTATCCGTCGCAGGCCTGCTGATGGAGAAGGAAATTGAATATCTCGGTCAGGCGGTCGGAGTGCCCCGCCGACCCTACACAGCCATTCTCGGCGGTGCAAAAATCTCCGGTAAAATCGATGTGATTCAGAATCTGCTCGACAAGGTCGACAACCTCCTTATCGGCGGTGGCATGATGTTCACATTCTTCAAAGCTCAGGGGAGGGAAATCGGCACATCCCTCCTTGAAGCTGACAAGGTGGGACTCGCGGCAGAAATTCTACAGAAGGCATCGTCACAGGGCAAAAATCTCGTGCTCCCAATCGACACGATCGTGGCGGCAGAATTTGCGAACGACGCAGAAGCCCGGCCGGTACAGGTCGATGCGATGCCAGGCGACAAGATGGGTCTCGACATCGGTCCGGAGACGGTCAAACAGTTCAGCCGCATCATCGCCGGTTCACAGACCGTCGTCTGGAACGGTCCGATGGGTGTATTCGAGATGTCGAATTTTGCGGCTGGCACAAACGCCATCGCTCAAGCGCTCGCCGATGCGACACGGAACGGTGCGGTGACAGTGGTGGGCGGAGGCGACTCTGCCGCAGCCATCACGCAGGCAGGCCTTGATACCGCGGTGTCGCATGTCTCGACAGGAGGAGGCGCTTCTCTCGAATTCCTGGAAGGGAAAACACTTCCCGGTGTCGCCGCGCTGAACGACCGCATCTGATACACAAAAACTTTGACACATCTTCCGGGGACCTCAGTTTCGTGGGGTCCCCGGTTTCATTGTAACGCCTCTTCTCAGGGATAAAAAGTCGCGCGCAAGGTGCGGACAATCCCCTGTATGGGAAGCGGTTGACGACCTGCGTATCTTTGTTCGTCACCCCACCGGAACGAAGGTCGGTTCGCGGGTGTTCTCGTACATTGCAGAAGAGAGCGTAAAAAGAATGGCCTATCAACGATATGAACCTGGCGAGTATCGCCCTCAATTCGGGAGTTTTAGCTTTTTCCCTCCCGTGATCAAGTATTTGATCATCGCGAATCTGGGAGTCTTTCTCTTTGCCAATCTGATTTCCGGCGGTGTCCTGACCATCGCAGGAGAGCCGTTGTCGCGCTATTTCGCCGAGTATATGTTCCTCTGGCCGCTCGGCGAAGGATTTCTTCCCTGGCAGCTTATTTCGTACATGTTCATCCATCTGGACTTCTGGCACATCTTTATGAACATGCTGATGCTGTGGATGTTCGGCATGGAAGTCGAGAACACGTGGGGATCAAAAAAGTTCTTGCTGTTCTTTATCGCCTGCGGAATAGCAGGCGGGCTTTCCAACCTCCTCGTCGCCCCGTTGTTTTCTTCGCCGGGAGCCACGATCGGTGCGTCCGGCGGTGTGTACGGCGTCCTCGTAGCATTCGCGATGCTGTTTCCGAACAGATACGTGTACATCTATTTCTTCCTGCCACTCAAGGCGAAGTATCTCATTACCGGTCTCATCGCCATCGAGGTTTTTTACGGTGTCACAGGATCACGCGAAGGTGTCGCCCACATGGCGCATTTGGGTGGAGCCATACTCGGAGCGATCTGGGTTTTGCTCGACAATCGCGGAATGATCGATATGATGCTGCGCCGCGTCTCATCGCGAGGCAGGAGCACGGATCGGTACTCCAGTGCAGGCAGCGAGAGAATATATCAGGCGACAGTGCACCCCCTTACTCCTTCTTCCCGCACATCAAGCACAAGTGACACCGAGTTTGAGCGGTACCAGCACCTCATCGACGAGATATTGGACAAGATCGGCAAACAGGGCTACTCGGCCTTGACGGAAGAGGAAAAACGGCTCCTCCTCGACGCAAGCAAGAGGATACATCCGGACAAGGGCCAGAACGGCTGACGTCCTTCCGTCGCACAGACACCCGGACACGCACACACCATCAACATTTTCCTGAGAGCATGCTACATCCATGATAGAGATCCCCGTCCTACAAAATCCGCATGCACCCGTCTGGCAGGCGCCGCAGGTAAAGGCGGTCCGCCGCCGTACACGGCAGGTGTACGTGGGTGATATTCCCATCGGCGGAGACGCGCCCATCAGCGTCCAGACGATGACCAAGACAAAAACGAACGATATTGATGGAACGCTGCGACAGATCGATGAAGCGGCGGAGGCGGGCTGCGACATTGTGCGCATTACGGTGAACGATAAGGAAGCCGCCGCCTCCATGGCAGAGCTTGTTCGCAGATCTAAACTCCCCATCGTTGCCGACATCCATTTCAATCACATCTTCGCGCTCGAGTCGATCAAAGCCGGCGTGGCGAAGGTGCGCATCAACCCGGGCAACATCGGCTCGATTGAGCGCATCCATCAGGTTCTCGGAGCAGCGAAGGAACGAGGAACCCCGATACGCATCGGCGTCAATTCCGGTTCGCTCGAGGAGGACATCCTCGCGAAACACGGATATCCGACTGCGGAAGCTCTGTTTGAGAGCGCCATGCGTCATGCGTCGATCTGCGAGGAGTTCGGATTCCGTGACGTGATCATCTCCGTCAAATCCACCGATGTAAAACTGATGATCGAAGCTTACCGCACACTGGCGGAGCGCACCGATTACCCTCTGCATCTCGGTGTGACGGAAGCGGGAACTACCAGGGTGGGTACCATCAAATCTGCGGTCGGCATCGGAACGCTGCTTGCCGAGGGGATCGGCGACACCATCCGGGTCTCGCTCACCGACGAACCGTACAAAGAAGTCGAGGTGGGAAAAGAGATCCTTCGCTCGCTCGGGCTCGCACAGAGGTCAATTGAGATCATTGCATGTCCGACCTGCGGTCGCCTCGAAGTGGACCTGTTCAAAATCACAAATGAGCTGGAAGAGCGCCTTCGCGGTATCAAGAAGCCAGTGAAAATCGCCCTCCTCGGCTGTGTTGTCAACGGTCCGGGTGAAGCCAGTGAAGCCGACATCGGCATAGCCGCCGGCAAGGGTGTGGGCATCCTCTATCGCAAGGGGGAAGTGGTCCGACGATTGAAAGAGGAAGAGATCATCGATACCATCGTCGAGGAGGTGCTTGCCTTTGTTCCGGAGACTGCCGCGGAATAAATCGCACCACCACCGCCGTGCGGGCGATCAGCAGGTCACGAGCAGTCGCACTCCCGCACCAGTGGCGCGGCTGAACGAGCGTCGAGAGGAAATATGTTCAGCCGTAAGCTCGCGTCTTACACCTGAAAGAGGTACTGGAACTTCAGGAAGAATTGGCGGGAGTGTTGACCAAATTCCCACGGTCTTCTCATGTCGTCGGAGGGCGCAACCGCGGGCAATTCGAACAACCCGTGCGTGGATCCTATATAAAAGATCGAGAACGGATTGAGCCGATAGGTAAGCAGTGGTTCAACGGCGAGCGAGCGGGAGAAGTCGTTGTACTCCACAACGAGGCGCAAAAACAGCTCGCGTGTAAACTGATAACTGACGCGTGTCCGCAGGATATAGCCACGGAAAATGTTGGCGTTGGTTTTCGGATGGTTCAGCTCCTGAAACGAGTATTCCGGTTCGATCTTTACATTCTGCATCGGTTTGATAGAGGCCCAGAGTGACACTTCCGTGCCGCGGCCCAATACGGGCACCGCGAGCGATCGCGCGATCGTCCGGCCGTACATCACGAAGAATCCGGCGCGCACCGGTTCGCTGAAATTGCTGTTCACGCGGATGGATCCGCGGCGGATACCGTTCAACTGCGTGTTCCGGAACAACTCGTCGCTGGTCAGCCATCCGAGTGTGAGATTCGTCATGCCTTTCATCTGTATCGACAGTTCGGGCATGATCCACTCGTCTTTGATGATGCCGCCCGTGTTCCACACGCGGCCCACGCTGAGATTCGGAGTGATCCGATCAATGAATCCCGATGCAGGATAGAAGGTGTACCCATTCCAGACATTGATTTGGCGGCGCGCAGCCTGTGTCACAAATCCTGTTGATGCGCGGAACAGCGGAGATGTTTCGGAGACGCTCCACTCCCACGACCATGCTTCCGCTTCCCGTTCCACACTGAAGCGGTAGGCATGCCCGAGGAATTTCTCCCCGTCAAAGCGCGTCGAGTGACGCCCTTCATCCAGAAGAATCGCATCGATACCCGTGCCTGCAGTTATTTCTGGAGCGACGGCCTCGGCGGTGCGGCTGAGCAACGCCTGGGCGCGGATCTTGTAGTGAGTGAGGAAGCGCACCATACCGTCGATGCCCGCCAAACTCCCGCTTCCGATTTTCTCATACCTTCTGTCGGCAAGCAGGAGACCGACAAACGAATCCTCGAGGAACGAGTGTTTTGCACGCAGTATCGATACGGTGCTGGCACCCACATTTTGCAGGATGGCGCTCTGTTCTTCGAAAGGCAGGATCACCGGCGACGTCTCATCATACGCCCCGAGGTACTGAATTCCGGTGCGGCCGAATCGAGATGTGAACTTGGCAGCGACGAGCGGATTATTTATCGAGCGCGTATACACCGCCGTAATGGGTGTACGCAGCAGGTCGCTCCCTTCCTGGAAAAACGGGCGGCGTTCATCATAGTACAGGGCAAAGGTCGTATTAATGTCGATCTGCGAAGGATCCGATTCGACCTGGCTGTAGTCGGGATTCACTGCGGCTTCAGCGGACGTGGACGAGCTGAACGTGTAGCGCAGGCCGAGAGATGGTTCTCCCTTGATGTCGTCATGCGACAGGCGTGTGTTCTTGTTCTCGTCAGCCACGAGGGCAGACGATTGTCTGGCAACAAAGGCCGGCAAGAGTTCGAGATTGCTGCCGGGCACCACTCCCGCGATCCCGGCAAATGTGCCCGCCTGACATAACTCGCATGGATCATTGCGGCGGTAGGAAGCCCAGGAGTAAGTACTCCGGCTTTCGCGCGGATGCGTGATCCAAAACGTCCCTCTCCACTCCTGCACCACGCGTTCCGGAAACCGGAGGGAGGCAAAAGGTACAGCCATCTCTATTTCATACCCATCGTCGGTGATACGCCCGGCAGACGAGTATACGAGGTCAAAACTCACCTCCTCTCCGGAACTCGAGGAGAGTCGCGTTTCGCCCTGAATCCCCAGCGGATTTGCCGCGATGAAATATCCCCAGGTAGCGTCGCCGTACGTGTACAGGATGATGCCGCAGTAATCGTCGTTCCAGATTTCATCACGGTCGCAGAGACTCGCCCGCACCTTGCGCGGATCGTCCCGAATCTGGAATGCGATATACAAGTTGTCGTCATCATACATCAGACGCGCGCGGATGCCGATCGGGGGTTGTGTCCTCTCACCCGGATAGGTCTCGGAAAAATTCTCCGCCACCGCCGCGTTGCTCCACGCCGATTCATCGATACGGCCGTCGACCACAATGCGCGAGGATGTGCGTACGGCGTTCAGGATCGGTTTCTCGTTCGGGCTGAAGACCGGGACGTCATTCGACGCTCCCGCCTGTGAAAAAAGTGCCGCAGGTGCAATGGAGCTTATTGTCACACACAGGCAACACAGGAAGAGGATGCGGGAGAATGGTGCCATGCACGAATCGTCACTACTAAAGGAACAAGGACTGGAAACGGACAATCTCATTCATACGCAGTGGTACGCCGTAGGTTGCATCGGGTTTCCCGGAACGGATGTGGAGCGCAAAGCGCGAAGCGGCTATATTTGGGATGCGCCGTCTTCCCGTACCAAGGACTGGGGCGCACAATGTCGAATTCACTTCGGAGCCAGTTCAAATGCGTAATCGCAGTTGTCGGTACATACTCGCAACCCTCCTCCTTGTCCTTGCAACCGCGTCTGTTACTTCAGCGCAGGACCGCATGACACCGGAGCTGCTTTGGTCCTTGAAACGTGTGAACGATCCCCAGATATCACCCGACGGCAAGTGGGTGCTTTTCTCAATGAACAGCCCGAACATCACCGAGAATCGGGGTAGCACGGATCTGTACCTTGTTCCTGTCGCAGGCGGAGAGCCACGACAGTTGACAACATCAAAAGCGGCGGACTACAGCGGCCGCTGGTCGCCTGATGGCAAACGGATCGCATTTCTTTCGACACGCGACGGAGCGCCGCAGATCTATGTTATTGATCCCAGCGGGGGCGAAGCGAACAAAATCACCAATGTGGAACAGGGAGTTGATAATCTGGCGTGGTCGCCGGACGCGTCGATGTTCAGTTACACATCGGATGTAAAAGTCGGCCGCACGCTCGCGGAGAAATACCCCGATCTCGCGAAAGCAAATGCACGCGTCTACACGCAGCTTCCCGTACGGCATTGGGATACCTGGGAGGACGAATATGCAAGCCACCTTTTTGTGGTGAAGGCCGATGGTACCGGGGCGCGAGATCTCATGCAGGACGAAAAATGGGAAACTCCGCTAAAGCCCTTCGGAGGAGGTAGCGAGATCGCATGGTCCCCGGACAGCAAAGAGATCGCCTACACGTCGAAAAAAGTCAACGATTTTGCTGAGAGTACCAATTCCGACATCTATCTCGTTTCCGTCGCCGGAGGCCCGGCGCGCAACATCACGCAGGGTATGAATGGTTTTGACAAGGATCCGCACTACTCGCCGGACGGCAAGTGGATAGCCTTTCATTCGATGGAACGAGCCGGCCATGAAGCCGACCGGAATCGTTTGATGCTGTACGACCGTGTGTCGGGAAAAATTCTGGAACTCTCGAAAAGTCTGGACCAGTGGGTCGGCACAACGGTCTGGGCTCCAGATTCAAAGTCAATCTACTTCTCCGCCGAAGACAAGGCCACGGTGCAGGTCTATCAGATGCAGGTGGCTGACGGATCGTGGAAGATACTGACCAAGGGCTGGTATAATCATGATGCGGGTCTGGACATTTCGGGGGACGGAAAATTCCTCGTCTACGGTCGGCGCAATTACAACAGGCCGACGGAGCTTTACGTTCATCCGTTGAAGAGCGGTGAAGCACGGCAACTTACCGATGTCAACGGCGCGGCGTTTGCCCGGATAGCGCCCGCAAAAATCGAGGAGAAGTGGATAAGCAGTTCCGACGGAAAGAAGGTGCAATGCTGGGTGGTGCTTCCTCCCGACTTTAATCCGGCAAAGAAATACCCGATGATCACCTATTGCCAGGGCGGGCCGCAGTCGACCGTGAGCCAGTTCTTCAGCTACGCATGGAACTTCCTGCTGCTCGCATCACAGGGCTACGTTGTCTGCGCTCCGAACAGACGCGGACTCCCCGGCTTCGGTCAGGAGTGGAACGATGCGATCAGCACCGACTGGGGGGGCATGCCCATGCAGGACATTCTCGCTGCGCATGACGCAATGCTGAAGGAACCGTATATCGATGCAAAACGGTGCACAGCGATCGGCGCAAGCGCTGGCGGCTACGCGGTGTTCTGGCTCGCGGGCAACCATCAAAAGCGTTTCAGCGCGTTTGTGTCTCATTGCGGCGTTTTCAATCTCGAGAGCATGTACGGTGCGACGGAAGAGTTGTGGTTCACCAATTGGGAAAACGGCGGCCCGTACTGGGATCCGAAAGCGCGCCCGAACTACGACAAACACTCCCCTCACCGGTATTCACAGAACTGGGACACACCCATCCTGATCGTCACCGGAGAAAAAGATTTTCGGGTCCCGTACTCTCAAAGCCTGGAGGCGTTCACTGTCGCCCAGACAAAACACATCCCGTCAACGCTTTTGATTTACCCGAATGAGAATCACTGGGTGTTAAAGCCACAGGAGCAGATACTCTGGTTCAGGGAATTTTTCAGCTTCCTCGACACGCACTGTCCGGCGCGTTAATCAACGTTCCGATCATACAAACACAGGCGATCCGCAATTACCGCGGATCGCCTGTGTCGTATCAGGCCTGACCGGGAGTGCAGACAGAGTGCCGCGGGCACGAGGTGTGCTCGAGCCGAGAACGCATCAAGTTTTCAGGCGCCGGTTTTTTCTCCGCAGTCACCACAAAACTTTGCACCGGGCACCAGTTTTGCTCCGCAATTTGTACAGTGCGCAGCCTGAAGCCGCTCACCACATTCAGGGCAGAATTTGACGTTTTGCGCGAGGGGCGCACTACATTTGGGGCATGTCGCCCTGATTCCCTCGCGCCAGACTTCCGTGCCGAGTTTCTTGTCCTCTTCGGCCATGGCCGCATGAGCCCAGATCTCCTCGCGCGACTTGGATGCCTGCGCGGCTGCCATCTCAACGCCGAGATCCGGCGAACAATTCTTGCAGAGTCCCTTTTTCTCGCTCCAGCATCTCTCGCGGCATACCCACGCGTTACAATGCGGGCATTGAATAAATTCCGGCGTCACCTCTTCGACAGCCTTCTCGAAAGCACCATCGTGGGCCTTTTCCCAGGCCGCGTCGCGGACCCGGTCGCCCACACGCGCAGCGGAACCGAAAATGCCGCCGAAAAGACCGCTGGCGGTGTCGAGTATCCCCGAGACTGCACTGGTCATGGATTGCTGAAAGCGGGTACGATGACCAGTTCCGCAGCGGTCACAAAAGAACTCGAATTGGAACCCCTGTCCCGTGCTGAGATCGCTGTAATTGCGGACGAAACGAATGGTGTCGGACATGCGGCCTCCTCTCAAAGCGGCTTTTGCGCCTGGGGTCCCGGAGCGGTGGCATCCGGACGGCCCTTCGGCTGTTTCGAGTAATCCAGTTCGGAGCCGAACATGGAATGCGGAATGAGAAATACCACAAGCGTTACAACTGCGGCCGCAACGGAATACCAGCGCCTGCCAGGATGTGTAAACCGGTAGCCACGGTTCCAGACCGCAAGTACCGCAATCAGCCAGGCGAGAAACGAAATTGCGGTCTTGTTGTCTGTGAGGTCCATACCGAACGGGAAGCCGGTCCAGTATTCACCAAACGCAAATTTCTGGACGATGGGACCAAATACAAGTCCGCCCAACACCATTAGGCCGAGCGTCCAGAGCGCATAGCCCCGCACTTCTCCCTCGCTGAATATTGCTTCCATTGCGGTGCGGACCGAGAAGAGCATGGCTAAAAAGATGAGCACGATATGAGGCAGCAATGCCCACGCGGGCACATCGCCTTTGAAGCGTGTGACAACCGACCCCCCTGCGGCGGGTACAAACGCGCGCTCCGATCCCGTGTACAGCTCAACAGTGTATTCGAGTTTCCCCGCGGGAGGTTGATTCGGCAGATACCCGACAAGGCGATCCCCTTCTCGTGTCATGGGCACTCCGGTCCACGGATCCGAAGTCTTGTAGCGTCTATACAGAAGGCGTCCGGCGATATGTGCGTTGGGGACGACCAACGCGACCTCCTGATCATCCTCACCGCCGTGAGAACGTGCAAGCTTGTATTCAATGGTGGTCCCGGCGAAGGTCGTGGTCCCGGAAATCGGATAGGTCGGTCCGGTAACACGCTGATAATATGCTGATGCCAGCGTCACCAGGAGGGCAATGATCCACAGGACAGTCTTTCGCAACATGGGGGGCCTCTGCGTTGGAGATAATGAAGGTAAATAATATCGTCATCCCCGAATCCAATGCCAAGACTGGGGCGATCCCGGAAAGAAAACGCAGGACATATCGGCATATTGGAGATTGAAACATCTTTTTTTCCAGACCATGAAACGAAACACCACGTTAAAGTGTTAGCAAGAAACACACCCTCTTGTCACATACACGTGCGTATCGCACGCCTCAGTCTGGGAACTATGACATGACATTCGATGATGTCTTGATGATTGCCATAACTCACGAGGTTCGGTCGCAGGGACTGTACCGGCACCTGCGAAACGTCGTGACTGTCCCGGAGGTGCAGGCATACCTGCAGCGGCTTGAGGAAGAAGAGCGGGATCACGAACGGCGCCTCTACGCCTTCCGCGCTTCGGCAGATTATAACGGTGCAGCCGAAGTGGGTCTGCCGCACATCGGTGACGAGGTGCTACACTCACACGCAGTGTATGTGACACTCGACAAGGGGGCAACGCCCGGAGACGTGCTGAAGCTGGCAATGCAGCGAGAAGAACGAGCGGTCATGCTGTTCCAACGCTTGTCCGCATTGAGCACGGATGCAAAGACACGGGAGTTTTTTGATGAGTTGGCGGCGGAAGAGGTTGGGCATCAGGAGACTGTGCAGAGACTCTTCGGAGATGAGAGCGAGCAGTCCGCATAACCGCCGTGAGTTTTTCCCTCGCGTGAAAAAGAAAACGGACCGGCGAGACGCCGGTCCGTTGCATGTTTTTCGAGGACACGATTATTTCGTCGCGCTCTCCTCGGGCATGAGCACAAATTTTTTCATCGAGTCGAGGCGCAGCACCGCGTCGGCCATCTTCTTCAGCGCATCCGACGAGAGTGCGCCGACCATCGAATCAAAGGCGAGAAGATCCGTCGGATCATCGTTGTTCGTGATGGACGCCTGAAGACGCGTCAACCAGAAGTTGTTCTCCTTCAGATTTTTCTCACGCTCTCGAACCTGAATCTCTTTGATCTTCTTCAGGTCCTCTTCGCCGGCCCCGTTCTTGAGAATCTTGGACAGTTCGTCGACCGTCGTTGTGACAAGTTCATCCACACGCGCGGGATCACATCCGAAGTTGATCGTGATCCGGTACTCGCTCAAGGGATACCGGACCGCCGTGGCTCCGACACCCACGCCGTAGGTACCGCCCTTTTCTTCACGCACGGCCTCACGCAGTTTGATCTGCATAAGTTCGCCCAGCGAGGAAAGATCGTAACGATTCTGACGATTCCATTCGAAGGGGCCGGTGAAAACCAGCATGACCATCGCCTTCTTCTCGATCCCCTTCTTGACAACTTTTTCTATCCGGCCCTCGGGTGAGCGCACGCCGAGATCACGCCATGTTTCCTTCCTGCCCGTGACAGGGAGGGCGCCCAGGTATTTTTCAACCAGCGGCTTGAAATTGTCGAGCGAAAAATTTCCGACGAAGACGAATGTAAAATCGCCCGCATCCGCGAAGCGGTTCAGATAGGCGCGCATGGCCGCATCGAGATTCACCTCCGCGAGCCGCTTGATGTTCAAGGGTTTGCGCAGCGGATGATACTGCGCCATCGTCACGGTCATCGTATCGGAAAGCACGGACTCGGGACGCGCCCCCATATTCTCGAGCATCGCGTTCATTCTCGAGAGGAAGGAACTGAACATCGCGGTGTCCTTGCGCGGCTGTGTGAAGGAGAGATACAGCAATTGGAACATGGTTTCCACATCCTTCGGCGCTGCCGACCCGCTGAATCCTTCTGAAAGATCGGAGATAAAAGGACGGACAGTGGCAACTTTTCCAGTCAGTGTTTTCTGCAGGTCTGTCGGAGTGAATTCCCCGAGTCCGCATGACGAGACAATCGTCGCCGCCAGACTCGCCGAGAGATAATCCTCTTTGGCAACAAGGGAATTTCCCCCCGGGCTCACCGCGGCGAAACGGATCTCATCATTTTTAAAATCCGTGGGTTTCAACAACACGCGGATACCGTTCGATAGCGTCCATTCGGTGAGACCAAGTTCCTTGATCTGCTTTGTCGCAGTCACTGTAACCTTTGATTCGGGTATGACCGCGAGCGGCTTGTCGGAAACCTTGTCCACGTACGGTTCGAGCGCCGATTGTTTCACCTCGGCCATCACCGCGGCAAGTTCTTCCTTCGTCGGTGGTTTCAGACCCGCCTTTTCGGGCATGCTGACAGTCACCACCAGATTCCCTTCCGCGGGGATCCGCTGTGTGACGGCATTCACTTCGGCCACTGTGAGTGTGGGAAGATATTTTTTGTAGAGCTGGTAATCGAGTTCGACGCCCGGGATGGGATCTCCATCGAGGAAATGCCGGACAAAATTCATGACAATACTTCCCGACTCGATCTTGTCTCGTTCGTTATACGAACGCTCCATCTGCCGCAGGATATTTGTCTTCGCACGTTCGAGTTCCGTCACCGTGAAACCATGCCGGCGCACGCGCTCCGCCTCGGTGGCAACTGCCTGAAGCCCGCGGATGATGCCGTGGCTCTCGACCTGGGCGCCCAGGCGATAGGCGTCCTTCGACCGGGTCAGGCCTCCGAAGCCGGCATACGCGGAGGTAAAGGGAGGATTACCCTGCTGCGTCAGCTCCTGCAGACGGTCGTTGAGCATGCTCTCGTACAGTTCCTCGGCCATTGCGCGCCGGTAATCGACGATTTTTTTCATCTCGGCGACGGGGATCTTAGTGGTCAGCGTGACGGACGTGCCCGTCGCCTCGGGATCCGTCAATATGGAGAAGAGTGTTTCAGCGTGATCCGGTACCGGGATGATCGGACGAAGCAGCGGCTCCGACGGTTTTTCAATACGTGAGAAGTGCTCGCGGATTTTCGCCTCAACGGTTGCCACATCAAAATCGCCGACCGCCACCACCGCCATGTTGTCGGGTCTGTACCACTTCTTGTAGAATCGTTTGATAACCTCGTACGGGAAGGTCCGGAGTATCTCCTCCTTGCCGATGGGCAGACGGTCGGCATACTTTGCCTTGTTGAAGAGAAACGGATACTGTTTCTCCGCAATACGCTGCCCGGCGCCCGAACGTGTACGTTTTTCCTCGACGATAACACCGCGCTCCTTGTCGATTTCCGCATGATCGAGACTCATATTCGCGGCCCAATCTTCGAGGACGAGGAAGCCCTTGTCAATCAATTCCGGCTTGTCAGTGGGGATTTGGAGCATATACACGGTTTCATCAAAACTCGTATAGGCGTTGAGATCCGCACCGAAGCGTGTGCCGATGGACTCGAGATACTGCACGAGTTCGTTCTTCTTGAAATTCTTTGAACCGTTAAAGGCCATGTGTTCGAGGAAATGCGCGAGGCCCTGCTGGTCATCGTCCTCGAGAACGGAGCCGGCATTCACCGCGAGACGCAGTTCCATCCGTTTCTCCGGTTTTTTATTGACGAGGATATAATACGTGATCCCATTTTCGAGAGTGCCGATTTTCACGTCGGGATGTACAGGGATCGATCCGGTGAGCGAGAAGGACGGCGCCTTCGGTTTCGGGGTATCCTGTGCGTACAACGCGTCGACACGCAGCGTCACGAGGGATACAAAGACAACGAGGAACAACACACGCTGGAACATCATCACACTCCGATAGTGGGGAGATCGAGACACAAAAACGTCGACAAATGTAGCGATTCCCGTAACGAACCCCCACATCGCGTTGACCGGGAGCAAATGTGTCGGCATTCGTGTTCTTGTTATCACGGGCCGTGCACTGTCGAATCCGACGCAGCCACGGCCTGCAATCCTCGACCTGACATCACACACCTGCATACACCACACGACGAATTCATGATTGCACCCACGGTCGACATCGTTGTTCTCGGCGCGGGGTATGGCGGAATGGCCTGCGTGACACGACTCGCGAAGAGGTTTCGATCACGCCCCGAGGTACGAATACATCTTGTCGACAGGCACACATACCATCTTCTCGAGACACGTCTGCACGAGAGGGCTGTACGACAGACGGAGGTAACCATTCCCATCGCGCGCTTTCTCGCCCGTAGAAAAAACATCATTTTTCACCTGGGAGAAGTCACACGTATTGATCTTGACGCGCAACGCGTGGAACTCGATTTCGGGCTCGCGGAGCACGGAGAATCACAGCCACGGATCATTCGGTACACGTACCTGGTTATCGCGTTGGGGAGTAAAACGAATTTCTTCCAAATACCCGGGCTTGAGGAACACGCCTTTCAGCTCAAGGAACTGGAGGACAGTGAGCGCATCCGCGCGCACACCGAGCGGATGTTTGCGATGGCTTCGAGCGAGACGAATGCAAATCGCAGAAAAGAACTGCTGCGCTTTGTTATCGGCGGCGGCGGGCTGACTGGAGTTGAACTGGCTACCGAAATGGCCGAAAGATTCGACAGTCTCTGCGAGCAGTACCATATCGATCCGATGGAACCCGAGATGTGGCTGTTTGAAGTCTCGGACAGGCTGCTCCCCTCTCTCGACGGGCGTCAGGTGCACAAATCGATGGAAGCGATGCAGGCCATGGGCATTCAGATATCCACCGGCACACGCGTCATGGGCATGACGGAACAGGACGGCTCACTGGCGGTGCTGCGATCCCCGGGTGATCCGCTGCCCACGCGGACGATGATTTGGACGGGTGGAATCCGCATTTCCGATCTGCTGAGACGGAGCGGCGCCGAAACAGGCGCACAGGGACGGGTTGTAGTGGACGTCTGTTTACAGGTAAAAAACTATCCCGGAGTGTTTGCGATAGGCGACAACGCGCTCGCGAGAAATCCTGCCACGGGCGCAACCGTTCCCACCGCGGCACAGTTCGCGTTGCAGCAGGGAGCACTGACAGCGGAGAACCTCGTCAGACTTGTCCACGGCTTCGAGCCCCGGCCCTACACACCGCGCATTCTCGGAGAAGTCGTGTCGCTCGGCCGTCATCTGGCTGTCGGGTGGGCTGCACTGCCGGGATTGCAGCGGATTCGTTTTCTCGGATTTCTCGGAAGTCTTTTCAAGCGCGCGATCGCGGAAAGGCATGTATTCCTCCTCTGGCGGGAGCGCCAGAATTGGACGGGGCATTGGTAGCCATAAACACGAACACACCCCTGCCGAAGTCGCGGCAGGGGTGTGTTGGAAACCTTCCGCGGACGGAAGGAAACACATGCGAGGGAGAGATCAGCGTGTCATGAACTGCTTAGCCGCGAGAATTCGCGTGTTGTCCTTCACGACAAGAATGTACATGCCTCGCTGCATCGTGCCGGACACACGCAGCGGAAGGAGATGCTCGCCCGCATAGAGGGATTTCTGATCACACAGCGTCGCGATTCTCGCCCCGAGCACTGTGTACACCTCGACCGTGACCGCCGCATCGCGCGCCAGAGCCACATGTACATACGCTTCGCTCTCGACAGGATTGGGGGATACGTCGACCCGCGTCGCAGCCGCAGCGCCGCCTGCCGCCACAGTCACAATACCGGAGTACTGACTCCGATAATCACGATCGATTTGTTTCAGGCGATAGGCACAATGTGCACCGCCAGGATACGCGTCGACGTACTGATACTCGCGCGGACTGTCGGTAGTTCCGGATCCATCCACAAATCCGAGTTTTACCCACGCACCATTGACGGAGCCATTCTGCCGGTACACTTCAAAGCCGAGGCAGTTTTTTTCAGTCGCCGTTCTCCACTGGAGAACCACGGCTCCATCCTGAAGTCGCGCGGTAAGCGACGTCAGTTCCACCGGCATCGTATTAAACTCGCTCTGTGTACCGAGAGTGTAATAGAATCCGTCTTCAAAGGGCACGTTACCAATGTAGTACTGACCCTGTCCTTCATCATACGAGCCGTAATACGATGATGCATCACTGAAATCTCCATCGTTGTCGACGAGGAGCACAAGATCTCCGGCATGTGTGGCATCGATACCGAGTTGAACACAATCGAATATCATGGCCCCATTGACCGTACCGGATGTCGTCGCCTCAATCTTCCATACACGTGAAAGCCGGGATACTACACTCAGCGGGACGTCGGATTGTGTCGGCGCCAACTGGGCCCCGTTGTGAGCCAGCAGAATTCGATCCCCGTCATTAATCGAAGACACCTCGATGGACAATATGGATGAGAGATATGACGTCAGCACACCAGGATGCAATCCCACGACATCTGAAAATCCTTGAAGCTCACCCCCTGGACCAGTCGAACCGATTGGTGCTTCCGATGCGATCCACTGGCTTGTTTCAGACTCCTTTTGGATACCAAACCATGTCATGCCTCCGTTCGTTGTGGTGCCATAGTCATCAAACACCGGAGTCGTCTGGCACAAGGACTGTAGGTACAGTCGTACCGTCGTATTCGATGTCACCGTATTTGTCTGATCCACTCCGGCTCCAGCCACTGTCTTTAATGTGCAGCCGGACCAGGTGTTGATCTGCCACATCTTATCATCGTCCGTGAGTGAAATTGTTGAAGTGCTATACGAATGCACGTCCACAAGAGCGGAATAAAATATTCCATCCACACCCGACGGACCTTGATCGTCCACCGAGGTCCCGCTCGTGGCATCGAGAGGCCAGTAACTCGCGAGGTTCGACCCAACAGTCGATTTGGAATACATCTGCTGCCGAATCTGCGCTTCAGTCAGGGCCGACTTCCAGATCCGTACCTCATCCACCTCACCAGAGAACAGACGATATCCATTCGGCAGTCGGCCAAGAAGCAATCTGTCCGCTGAACTATGCGTCGCAATATTCCCGGATACACTGTTTCCCGTCGCCTCAAGGACGCCATTCACATACAACTTCATGCGATTGCTCGACAGAGAGCCATCATACACACCGACGAGATAGTACCAAATGTCTTCCTCGGGTTCCGTCGTGGACACAATGTACGATCGTCCTGATGTTGTTTGGACGGCAAACTCGAACTTCTGGTTGCTCATGGTGTGCTGCAGCCAGAACTGTCCATTATCCTTGGCATTATGTTTATCGATAGTGAGGATGTTGGCCCAGCGGCCTTCATGCTCATTATGATTGTTCACATAACTCCCGGGATCCGTAGTCCACTTTACCCAGGCAGCCACGGTGAGGGTATTGCCGAATTCGTAATTTGGCGATCCGAAATACACAAAATCGCCGTGCGAGAGATAGGTGCTGTTTTTCAAATCCAGCGCCTGCGCGCCACCCTGTGCAAAAGTTGTTGTGGCAGAACTCAGGCATACAACGATGCCGAGAATCACCAGTGCTCGAATGGAATAAACAAGAAATGACATATGCCGCTCCTGAGAATATGTGTAATCAGGGAAGGCATGTGCAAGAAATTTGCCAGACATTCTGGCCTCTGAATATCGCCCTTATCGCTCCGAAAAGGGGCAATATTACAATTCAGTCAGATTCGGTGATGAATTATTCGCACGGGGCGTGCAGATCCTGCGAGATGGATCATTTTCCGCGAGGGTACAGACCGGGGAAGAGCGCGCGCTCGGTTGCTTCGATAACAGCGTGAATGATCTTGATGTGCAGTTCTTGTATACGATCGCTGGCGCGGCCGGGAACAAGGATCGGGAGGTCGCACAGGGGCAACAGCGCCCCTCCGCCCCGTCCGAGGAGACCGACAGTACGGACCCCCACTTTACGCGCTGTTTCAGCGGCGCGGAGCAGGTTCGGGGAGTTGCCGCTCGTCGATAGGAGCAGCAGGATATCACCCGTTTTTCCCAGCGCCTGAACCTGGCGCGCAAAGACTTCGTGGAAGCCGTAGTCGTTAGCAACACAGGTCATGTGCCCGGGATCGGAAAAGGCGAATGCGGCCATGGGTGGTCTCTCATTGCGGAAGCGGCCGCTCCATTCCTCCGCAAAGTGCATGGCGTCGCTCATGGAGCCGCCGTTACCGCAGGACATGACCTTGGCGCCCGCGCGAAACGTCTCGACCAGCATGGCGGAAAACTGTGCGATGCGCGGAAAGTTCTCTTCGTCGGAGACAAATTGATCGAGGCACACACGCGCCTCGTCGAAAGCGAGTTTGATATGATCCATGTGGGGATTAATGATTAGGGTGTGATATCGGCTTACGCCAGCACAGCAAGGCGCGAGGCGGAATCCTGTTCGACATCGGCATGAAGTGAATTGCCGTGAGAGTCCATGGTCACAATGGCGGCGAAGTCCACGCAGTGGTACATCCACAGCGCCTCCGGCACGCCGAACTCTTCGAGGAAATGGACACCGTCGACCCGTGTGATGGTCTCGGCATAATATTGCGCTGCACCGCCGATCGCGTTGAGGTACACGGCTCCGCATTCCTGCAGTGCGGCGAGAGTCTTCTTCCCCATGCCCCCTTTGCCGATGACAGCGCGGATGCCGAATTTCTTTATGATATCGGCCTGATACGGTTCCTCGCGACTGCTCGTGGTCGGTCCCGCCGCCTTGACATGCCACACCCCCTCGGCATCTTTCAGCATCACGGGTCCGCAGTGGTAGATGACCCCGCCGTTCAGATCCACCGGTGAATCGTGATCGATGAAGTATTTATGGATCATGTCGCGCCCGGTGAACATCGCACCGTTGAGTAGCACGATATCACCAACCTTCAAGCCGCGAACATCGGCTTCGGTGAGCGGGGCTGTAAGACGTATCTCCCGACCGGTAAGCGGAATGCCCTCGGGAGCGGACATGGCCGCAGGCTTCTCCTCGCGGAAATACCAACGCGATATCTCTCCCGTCGCGGGATCGATGCGCACGCCGAGGCGACGGTAGGCCCAGCAATCATAGGCAACCGAGACGAAAAAGCTTGCAGGGAGGCGGTGATACGCGCCGATCTTGCAGCCGATAAGGGTGCTTGCACCCGAGAATCCCATAGGTCCGATGTTCAGTGTATTCGCTGCGTGCATTACCTCGGCCTCCAACCCTGCAAGCGCTGCATCGGGATTCACATCGTCGAGCGCGCGGAAGAGCTGTTCTTTCGCATACATGTAGCCCGACATCCGGTCGCCTCCGATTGCAACACCGATCGCTCCCGTCGAACAGCCCTGACCTTGCGCTTGCCACACGGCATGGAGGATACATTTCCGAACACCATCCATATCACGGCCGGCCTTGCCGAGATGGGGCAGATCAGCCGGAAGCGAGTACTGGATGTTTTTGTTCTCACACCCACCGCCCTTCAGGAGTAACTTGATCTCTATGTCGGATTCCGCCCACTGTTCCCAGAAAATGATGGGGGCACCCGCGCCGAGATTGTTGCCGCTGTTTTTCCCCGTCACGGAATCGACAGTATTCGGTCGGAGCTTTCCGAGCCGGGTCGCTTCCGCGACCGCCCACAGAATGTCCTCCTTCATCTGGAGCTGATTCGCGCCGATCGGTGTCTTGATTTTGAAAGTGGGCATGCCGGTGTCCTGGCATATTGCTCCTTCGTTCTCGCAAGCCATGTCGATGTTCTTCGCGATGGTCGCAAGCGCCAACGACGCTCGCGAACCCGGCTCCTCCTTGTCGAGGATATTCCCGACCGCCTTCCGCACATCGGACGGCAGGTTCACGGAGGTTTGAATGACTAGTTCCAGCATGCTCTGACGGAAGTTCTGCATGACGCCCTCGGCTATGTGCGGTGAAGTCGTGTGAGATACGAACATATCATTGAATGATACTCGGAAATGTCGGCATTTTCAACTCGATCGAATAGCGGCAGACACGCCTGACTGCGTCTCCCCTCTGTTGTGTGGATTCAAACGTGCCGTTTGCATTTTACTTCCACATACACTATGTTGCCTGTAACAACAATTAGAAACAGGAAACAAATGCCGAAGTCATCAGAAGCCGGACTCGCCGAACGCATGGCGGATTTGACCTACAAACTTCTTGAGAACTGCACTGAGAAGCAGGAGTTCATCGCAGAAAAGCTGCAACTGTCCCTTTCAGAATTCCGCTGCCTCCGCTCGTTCAACACCGACACGACATTATCGGTGAAGGAACTGGCCTCGCGCATGAATTTAACGAGCAGCCGTCTGACGCGCATCATCGATGGATTGGCGGAAAAACAGTTTGTGACACGGACGATAAACGGGCGCGACCGGCGGGTGATGGATGTGACATTGACAAAGGAGGGGCTGAACGTTACACGCCGCCTGAATCAGGACTATGTCGCGATTCACGAACAGATCCTCGGAAATATCCCCTCCAATTCTCGTCCTGCCGTCATACGGGCACTCGACGATCTCTCGAATGCCATGACCGCCTGGGCCAAGTCATAACGCCTGTCGGGCGGACTTCGTCCAGTTCGGGATGTATACAAGTACGGACGTAGCGAGACCGGCGTACATCGGCTCGATCCCAAAGGGATAGACCACCGCTCCGTTATTGGGCCACAGTGTGCCGACGAGAAACGAGACCGCGGAGGCGCCTACACCTGCGCTCATAGCAAGCACAGTGGCCGCCGGAGAAATCGCCCAGCGCCTTGTGTAAGAAGTCAACAAGGGCAGGAGGAGCCCCGGGATAAACAGGGTTCCGATCACATACCACAACGAGACCACAGAGGGCAGAAGCAGCGCACCAGCCACTGCGATCGTTGTCGTGACGAGAAGACCGATGCGCGTCATCGCAGTGAGACTGCCATCATCCTTCTGTTTCCGCAGCGGCAGGAGAATATCCTTACCGACAGTCGCTGCCGAGATAAACGTGAGGCCATCCGTAGTCGACATAATGGTGGCGAGCATCCCGAGGAAAAATATCCCTTTTGCCACCGAAGGAAGCGCCTGTTGCGCCAGGGCCGGAAACGCCATGGCGGGCTGATCAAGACCAGGAAGCAGCACACGCGCATACAGTCCGGCTGCGGTAGTCATGGCATCAAACACGCACCAGAAACCGATCGACCAGAGTATTCCTTTCTGGGCGACGCGCGGTGTTGCCGCGCTCAGGGTGAATTGGTGAAACTGCGGAGAGACGAGGGTCCACATCGCAATAAAAAACCACACGAGCAGGTATTGCAATGAATGACCGCCTGAGGGATGAAGCATCACCGGCGGGAGATGATCCGAAAAAAAGCCCAGGAGTCCATGTGCTGGGATAAGGAATGCAAGGAGGACCGCAAATCCGACGAACATCAGAATGAACTGCAGCATGTCCAGTCGTACGAGGGAGGAAAATCCGCCGGCTGAGAGGAGGAGAAGCGACAAGCCCGCGCCAAGCAGTACACAGAGTGCCAGCGGCCATCCGGTGACCGCCTGGAGAAGGACGCCCTGCATCAATGCATACGGTGCGGGCGAGGAGATGCATAAGACCAGAACCGATCCGAGGAATGAGGCCTTGGGTCCGTAGGCATGTCGGAGTTGCTGGGGAATCGTCAACACGCGCGTGCCGTGCACGCGGCGGGCAAGGAACACCGCAAAGATTCCGGCGAACACGTAATACGGCACGCCAAAGACAAACCAATTGGAAAGTCCGTACATGTAGGAGTATTCACCGACGCCGAGGATGCCACCGTACCACGTCGAAACGAGAGCGGCCACAAAACCGGGAAGAGTGAGGGATCTGCCGGTGACGATAAAATCCGCAGCCGAGGCAGATGTTCGTTTCGACTTGATACCCAGAACGACGAGCGCGGCGAGATAGCAGGCGACAAGCGTCCAATCAAAAGGAGAAAGGTGCAGAAACATGGAGACGGGCGTGCGTTGCGATGTGTGACAGAGAAACGCCCCGTGCGGAGACGGGGCGTTGGAATCGGCTGCAGCGTGTTTGTCGCGAAACGATCAGTGTGTGAGCATGTCGACAACTTTTGGAACTGGGGGATTGTTTTTCCGGAACAGATGCTCCGTCACTTCTTTTGCATGCATGTCGCAATCGACAGTGACAAACACGAGTTGTTCCATGCAGGGTTTACAGACGCGGATTTTTTGTTCGCCTTCCGAATCCAGAAGTTTTTTGAAGTAGAGAGACTCGGCCGGGATCTCGTGTCCGAAAGCACAGGTATGTGTTTTTTCGGAAATTCCGGTGTGCCAAGCGAGTTTTCGCGACGAAAGCGCGTCAAAGCGTTTCAGAGAGTGCAGGAAGTCCTTTTCGGACCGATACACCGACATAGGGCACCATCCTCCGTGAAGAGTTGTGTATGAGATGCTGGAGTACGCTTTGTTGGTCGGGTTCCGCGGGAGGTCGATGCACATTCCGGGAACACCGTATTCCATGAGGTGCTTTGTGGTGCACCACACGATTCAATTTTAACAAATCAGCGATCAAAGTAAAGAGGGAAGGACGGCTCTTACATATTTCCGATGCCATTTTTTCCCGATATTTTTTGTTTGTCACAATACAACGGTTCCCATGACACGCTCGACACTCGTTTGTATCGCCTTGTTGACAGCAGGCGCCGCGGCATTTTCTCAGGGTACATTCAGCCAGCAGGAGCGGCTGCAGGGCTACAGGAGCGGCGGCGACACGGTGACGTTCCTTTTTGAAGAGTCATTGTACACGCAGCAACTCGGCGGGAGATCTCCGAAGAGGGTGTTGTTGGAAGGAAACATGCGCTCGTGGAATCACGACATGAGCGACAGTACGTGGACTCTGCAGCGTGAAGGGAGTCCGGGCTTGTGGATACTTCGCGTAACCGGCAGTCGCAGAACACTGCTCGTCCCAGGTCAGGAGTTCAAGTTCCGCGTCGACGAAGGCCGGTGGATGGACGTTCCAGCGGCAGCACCAAACGCCAACGCCGGCAATCTCGTCTTTGAAGCGGCGCGTATGCCGCGACGACTGAAGGCGGAGATCCTCTCTCCTCGCGAGATCGCCGTTGTGCTTCTGGAGGGAAAAGGCAACCTCCCGACCGACCCCGGACGCTACACACTGACTACCGCTCACGGAGCACACATCCCCATCGCCAGAGCGGAGCGCCGGGGCGAAACTCGCGTGTGTCTGTTCCCGGCGACACCGATCGACAGCAGCAGGGTCCATTTCCTTGAAGCGGATGACATACCCACGCGGCTCCTCTGTTCCTTTGACGGGTGGTTCAGGCATCTCTATTCCGACAAAGAACTCGGTGCCAACTATAACTCAGCGGCCGACAGCACCACATTCCGAATTTTCTCACCACGGGCAACCGCGATACGGCTGTATCTCTACAGGGAACGCACCGATTCCCAACCCTATGCGACCATTGCGCTCGCGCGTGACAGCCGCGGCGTTTGGGAGGCCACCATCGCGGGGAACCTCGAAGGCACCTGGTACGATTACACCGTGCATGGACCGGACGACCCCGGCAACGAATTCTTTGAACAGCTTCCGGTCCATATCACCGATCCGTATGCACGCGTCAGTGACGACTCGTTCGGGCGCGCCCGTGTGTGGCCCAAGACCCGACCGGCGAAACCTCTCCCTGGTGGTATACCCAGGATGGAGGACCTGATTGCCTACGAAGTACACATAGAGGATTTTACACTCGGGCTCACGGGACTGCCCATTGAGGAGCGCGGGACATTGCCGGGTTTCGTTCACAGCGGATTAAAAAATTCGCACGGCGCACCCATCGGCATCGACCATCTCGCGAAGCTGGGCATCAACGCCGTCCATCTGCTGCCCATGCAGGAATATCTGCATTACCCCGACCCGGAGTGGCAGGAGGCCTTTGCACGCGACAGCTTCATGGTGGCCCAGAATGTTGCGGCCTCGAACTACGACTGGGGATATCGCACGACACATGCGTTCGCAATCGAGAGCAGGTACCGGCTGCGGGGCACCGAACCAGGAAGCCAGAACACACAATTCCGCGACCTCGTGCAGGCATTTCATGACCGTGGAATAGCCGTGATTGTCGACATGGTGTTTAATCACACAGCCGAACGAATGGACGGCCGCGAGATGGCCTTCAACTTCCGGGTATTGGATCGCCACTACCATTACCGAACGGGGAACGATCTGAACTTCATCGGCGACTACGGCACGGAAACCAAATCGGAAGACAGGCCGATGATGCAGCGGTGGATCATCGATCAATGCGCTGCGCTCATCGACGAATACGGCGTGGACGGCTTCCGAATCGATCTCGCCGGATTAACCGATGAACAAACGCTACGCGCACTGCGGAACCGCATCGGACGCGAGAAGATCGTCTACGGGGAGCCGTGGATCGCTTCCTCCGATCCGGCGTTCGAAGCAAATCCTGATTGGGATTGGTACAAGGAGGACGCGCCCATCACCTTCTTTCAGGACGACTGCCGAAATGCGCTGTGCGGTCCGCCCGACAATCCGTCGGATAAAACACGCGATCGCGGCTACGCCGGTGGGAACGGGAACCGCGCGGCCGCCAAACAGGCGATCGCCAACAGTTTCCTTCACGAGGACTCCCCCAATGAAGGGATCAACTACCTCGACATACACGACAACTGGGCTCTGGCCGACCGATTTGCTCTAACAGATTGGAATGGGGAACTCGGTGTGGACGAGGCCGCGTACAGGATCGCGGCCGCGATGCTTCTCACCTCGCTCGGCCCCGTGGTTCTGCACGGCGGTTCCGAGTTCATGCGCAGCAAAGGCAGCGCACCACTCGTGTCGCTGGTCAAACACACGCGAACCGGTCCCATTTATCTTCATGGAAAACGTGACACATACAATCTGCGCCGCGCGAACATGTTTCAATGGGAGAACCTCGGGCGTTCACGGGCGGTCGGCGCGGCGTGTGATTATCAGGCCATGAACGACTACTGGTCGGGCCTGATCGCGCTGCGTCGAAGCGCCGCGGGATCCGTTCTACGACGCGGGAACGCGGTTCCACGCGGGTATATCCGCTGGTATGAGCCGGCGGATCCGAAACAGCTCGGGTACATCGTGGGCGACAGCATCATGGTGCTCGTCAATACCGGCGCCACGCGGGCGAACTTCGATGTGCCCCTGCTCCCAACCGGACAGTGGTTGCTGGTCGCCGACGGCGACCAGGCCGGGACAGAGCCCATCGGGGGGAAAGTCGATTCACGCATCACGGGCGGCAGGCCCGCACGGTTGAACGTTCCACCGTACAGCGTCCGCATCTGGCGCGTCGAATAAAAAGGCTGTCGCATCTTGCGCTTTCGTTTCCTATCTTCGTTGCACACACACGCAACAGTTTGACGGTCGCACCCGCGCGCGGAAACGCACAGGGTACTATATCGCAGAATTTCAGACTCACTCCTCTTTTATGGGGGTTTTATGAGCACACGACTTGTTGTCGGACTCGACGGTTCTCCATTCGCGGCACGCGCTCTGGAGGCCGGGCTGCGCCGCGCAGCCCGGCATGGCTCCACTCTTATCGGAGTAGCGGTCATCGATCAGCCCGCCATCGAACAGGTCGAAGTGGGAGCATATCCGGGCTCAATTCAATTATCGCACGAGACAGTCTCGCGTCTCTTCAATGAGGCCAAGGTGCGTGCGCAACAATCCATCGAAAACTTCCGCGACCTTTGCACAAGGGCCGACGTTCTGTTCGAAGACGTCATCCACTCCGGATCGGCTGCGGACGCGCTGAATGAAGAGGGAAAGACCGCGGACATGATACTCCTCGGCATCCGGACATTTTTTTCGACCGGGCCGGGTGGACCGCCTGACGACACACTGCGACGGTTGTTCGACCGCCCCGTGTGCCCCGTCCTGGCGCTTCCCGAATCCGGCGAGCTACCGAGTCACGTCATTTTTGCGTACGACGGGAGTCCAAACGCCGCGCGGGCGCTGCAGGCCTACGTGCACGTCACGCCGAATCTGCCGGGCGACGTCACAGTGACGCTTCTATGTGTGAGCCAGGAGTTCGAAAAACACAAGTACGATCTGGAAAGGGCCGAAGTGTATCTTCGCGCGCACGGATACACTCCATCGACACTGGTACTCAGCGGAGCGCCATCAGAGGTCATACTTTCGACCGCACGTGAATATCATCCCGCTCTCGTGATACTGGGTGGACCGTACTATCGTGGCATCGCCGAGCGCCTGTTCGGCAGTGTCGCCGAATCTGTCATTGCCGACGGCACCATCCCCGTTTTTGTATACCATTAGGATTTCCGCGGTTCGCGGAAGCAATGTCCCACGCGCACGGACCACGCGCACCACATAACGCACATTCGATGAGCTCACAGCATCCTGTTATCATTCTTGCGGGCGGCAAGGGAATGCGGCTGCGTCCGCATGCGGATCTGGTACCCAAGGCACTCGTTCCCGTCGGGGGTATGCCGGTCATCTGGCATGTCATGAAGCTCTACTCGAGATGCGGGTACAGGCACTTTGTTATCGCGCTTGGACACAAGGGCGACATCATAGCCGAATGGTTCGAACGATACCGCTCACGGCGCTGCCATTACACGCTCTCGATGGACGGGGCCCCACACCAGTATCACACTGCGCTGCCCGATGACGAGCGGGACTGGACAATCACTTTCGTTCATACAGGAGAGGACACGCAGACGGGAGGCCGCGTCCTGCGCGCGCGCCCGTTTGTCGAGACCGATCATTTCCTGACGACCTATGCCGACGGTCTTTCCTCGGTCGATATTGCCGCGATAACACGCACACATCTCGCCCAAGGCCTTCCCGCGACGATGCTGTCGGTCCTTTCCCCATCGCGTTTCGGCGTGGTTGAAGCAGTCGATGGAAAGGTGACACGGTTCGAAGAGAAGCCGCACAGCCATATCCGCATCAACGGCGGATTCTTCATGTTCCACCGGTCGATATTCGACAGGATCACAGGCGACGATGCCGTGCTCGAACGCGATGTTCTCGAGCCGATGGCGCGTGAGGGTTTGCTCGGTGTTCATGAGTACGACGGCTTCTGGCATTGCCTCGATACGCAGAAGGACCTCCATACACTCGAGCGGCTGTGGTCTTCAGGCCATGCCCCGTGGAGTACCGGGCGTTAACCGGTTGACAGAGAGCGGGCATCGGCGCGCGTGCGGCGTTGCCGAAAATCGGCCTACTCCGCCTTGGGCGGACGCGCGGCGGCGAGAAGCCGAACCTCGGGGGAGCCCTGTTCGCGTAAAACAAAGGCACACTCGCTGATGGTGGCCCCTGTCGTGATAAGGTCGTCGACAACAATCACGGGCCGTTCGCGAATCAATGCAACGCGCCGGGGATGCACTTCGAACGCGTTGAGCGTGTTCGATTTCCTTCGGGCGAGATCGAGCTTCATCGCAGCTTGCGAGGCCGTATACCGGGCTCGCCGCAGCGCGTCGGGCACAACGGTGAGGCCTGTTTCATCGGCAATACCGCAACATAACTCCGCCGCCTGATTATAGCCGCGTTCGAGCTGTTTCACGGGATGCAGTGGCACGGGAACCAGTAGCGGGTCCCCGCCGACGAGTTCGCTGCCGACGCACCGTTCCCCTATCACGCGGCCGAGCCACCGCGCCATGCGAAACAAGCCGCGATACTTCATGGCGTGTATCGTCTCCGCGATGCCGCCGCCCGGCTCGAACTCGAAGGCAACAAACATCGCGCGGGCATCGGCACTGTACGACAGTGATGCGAGGTGTTCGTGCGACGCGCCGGCAGTCATTGGATACGACGGCGCATCCGCGATACAACGCGCGCAGAGGACATCCTCTGGCCTGAGCGGTACCTCGCACACGAGGCAGCGCGGAGGATAGACGAAGTCGAGCAGCGCGTGTATGGACCTCGACGCAGCATTCAATCCCGCACGCAGCCTGCCTCCTGCGTCCCCCGGTTGTTCGTGCGCTACAGTCTGTGTTTTCATTGCACCCCCCGTGCTGAATCCGGGCGGTTCACCACGACCGCCCCATCCTTTTGTATGCGCGGTCCGTCCATTTTGTTCCCGGAAAAAGTCGCGGCCCGATTTGTTCATCGGGCCGCGGCAAATTCAAAGATTGTGGGCGGATGGATCAGGCTGCGTCGAGAGGCGGCAAAGTCGCAGGGATCAGGACCTCAATGCAGCCGTCAACGCAGAACACGCACTGTTGCCTGCCTGAAAGGTTTCCCGTTACGAGCTACATCGAGGACGTAGGTCCCGGGAGCGACACCCTGCGTTGAAAGCAGTAATTCATGCGTGCCCGTGTTCATGTTTCCCGCATCATGCGTCAGAACGCGCCGGCCGAGAAGATCAGTGAGCGAGAGGGTGATATGCGCCGATGCCTGGTGTTCGAAGGAGACCGTGATGCCGGATGCGGCCGGGTTGGGATACACGTCAAATGCATCGACGGTGACGGGAACGTCGTCCAGTCCAGTCGGAATCTCGAGCCGGAAGGAGTACCGTGTTTCCTTGCCGAAGTCCGCCCCGAGCGACGCCCACAGCGAGCCGCCCACCATGCGGAAATTGATGTTTCCCGAGCCGTCGTTATTGGCCCAGAACGAGATGCCGTCATTCCCTGTGTCGTGCAGGATGAACTCATAACAGCCATTCGGAAGTCTCAACGTATCGCGATTGATCGTGTTGTTCGCAAAGCCGCTCTTCACATGAACCTGATTTCCCCCGGCATCGAGAACCTCATACCAGTTTTCCGACGCTGCAAGATTCGTCTTGAAATACACATAAATCGGTTTTGCGTGAACCGGCACAGGCACAAAACTCGATGTCATGACATTATTCGTCTGGTACTCGTCAGCCCCCCCGTTGGGATTCGAGAGAGCGACACGGAAACGATTCTCACCAGAAGGAGTCCCCCACTCGAACGACGGCAGGTACACATCCGCTTCACTCAGAAAATCGAGGGAACCGGTCCAGCGCCACGTGTTGGTATTGCCTCCGACCGGACCGTATGCGATATCGAGGGATGTCAACGTCTCGGATCCGTTGTTCCGGATGCGGATGCGCGGGCGCGAACAGGCGGGATTAAAACGGCGATGCATTTCGTAGGTGCTTGGTGTGATTATATCGAGCAGCGCTGCATCACGAGTGAAATTTGCGGGACCGTACGAAATCAACTGTGTTTCCACCACGTAGTTTCCGAACTCGTCGTACTCGGAGTTGTAGTCGATAAGCGCCGAGTCGCCGGACACGTACGGGGTCAGCTCCAGATTTTGTGTTGCGGCGGGCATGCCCGGGCACCATCCGGCGCGGTCGTATATCCACGTACCGCCCTGCGGGTATAAGGGATTGTCGGCGCACTCCTGAATGATCTGCCACGAATAGCGCGTTGCACCATTGATGTCGAGACTGTGAACCTTCGGACAGAATTCTGCACAGTTGGTCGCGTTGCTGAATTGGTGTCCGGTAGTGGTTACCTTCAGGCGGTGTGAGGCCGCACGCGGATCGAGACCGACTCGTTTCGGAGGGACGCGCTCGGCAAAGGACTTGAGCGACCAATCCCCATTCCACACGTTCTGCACACGCACAACATCCCTCGGCGGAATTCCTTCAATCATCACAAAATTCAGTTCGAGAAGTTCCTGCCAGTTTCCCGCAGAGATGTGAACGGAGTCGGTGAACAGCGGTGCAAAGTCGGTCACGTCGTAGATCCAGGTCCACCCTTCGCCGAGGTCGAGGTTGATGCCGTAGGGAGTGATGAACCTGCCGATTTCGAAGCGGTTCACAACTTCGAACGGCGGGCCGTAGTACGGCCAGTTCTGCCGGATGAAGGTGTCGTCCGCTGCGATATAACTCGAATCGATAATTTTTCCCGAGGCGTCGAACGTATACCGCCAGAACGGAGCCCACACCAACAGCGTGTCGGTGGGTGTTGTGGCGCGTGTGCTGTCTCCGAAGCGGACGACCATCATCGGGTGTACCGCCGACGAATCCGGCACAAACACGGAATCGATTCTGGAGGTATAGACGCCCTGTTCAAAGACCACCGCGGGGCGTGCGGGTACCGGGATAAAATTCTTCTGTCTGTCGCCACGGTAGTCGGCCCAGAATGCACCTCCGACGAGCCGTGCCGCGCTCCCGGGCATCGCATTGTTGGCCGTGAATGCCCCATGACCTTCATCAAACGTGTACTGCGCGACAAGAGATGCGGCGAAAGGATGCGAAGGTCCGGGAGTGCTGCGCATGAGTCCCTGTATCGTGGCCTGATCGAGTACCGAATTCCATACACATACATCGTCGATCAAACCGTCGTAATAGGATCCCGCGCCCGCGCCATTGCTGCCGATGCGAAACTCCCGGATGCCGTTCATGGGTTTGGTCTTTCCGGTACCGCTGTGCCACAGTTCTCCGTTAAGATAGATGCGCATATCGCCTGTACGTGCATCTTTGGTGAACGCCCAATGGTTCCAGCGCCCCTTGTAGTTCTCAGGCAGCGCGTCGTTCTCGATACGATCATACGTTCCGGCGCCTGCGTCCCAATATATTCGTCCGTTGCCCCATGGCAGATGTGCGTTGATCACACGTTTACCCTGCGCATCATTCGCTTCAAAGATGCTGGTGTTGGCGGGCAGGGCTGCTGCATCGCCGTAGCACCACAGCGACACGGTGATCGCATCGGAAACCGTCTCGAACCGGTCAACCGGTGCCGCGGCGTGGCTCACCGCTGCAAAGTCAACGGCGATATCGGCGGGGTCGGTGTCGAGGCCCGCAGTAAATCCGGTTGCATCGGCGGAAAGCAAAATGGGACTGTCGTCAGCGCAGGTATAACTCACGTCGATCAGCAGGTTCTGCGTACCGTCCCACTGGTACGGTGCGAGGAACTGCAGCGGAACAATCCCGGCCTGCATGCGCGTGCCCTGCTGATACACGGTTGTGAAGCCGTCCAGAACAGGGGCGACCGCCGAAAGCTCCGTCTGCGACGTGCCGCGGAGACGCAGTGTCAAATTTTGAAAGTGGGATGATCCGGATGAGACATTCAGGCGCAGACCGGTGACGGGTCCCGCCGCAAGTCCGGCGGCGACCAACTCGTCGGCGCGCCAGAGGAATTGATACCGCCTGTCCTGTGCTCCGATTCCATGTCGCGGATCGATGGTCAGTGAACCGGATCCGACACTCGCCTCTTTCAGCGATATGGTGGAGGTATGTGTGATCGATTTCTCAAAGCGACCACCGTAGATCCATGCGGGAGTGCGTGTCGCGAGCAGCGTGTCGCGGGCAGCGCCGTTCACGGTGAAGCTCGGTTGTGATTTGAGGGTCGAGTCGAGGCGTCCCGTATGCTGATAGACGTTGGTGTAGGTGAGATAATCCCACTCACCACAGGCAGGGCTTTGGGCGGGATTACATTTCAGCTTGTAGTACATCAGGATTTTTTCGAAACGTTTCGCGGTGCTGGGGAAAAGAAATTTTCCCTCGTAGGGTGCGCGCTGATCGAAAGTAAAGGTCTTGACCACGATCGTATCGCCCGGACCCGCGTGGGTGTTGTGCGCACAAAAGGCGAGTAGAAACACTGGCACAAGGAGAAGTTTGGAGTGTCGCATATACATCCTTTCGATGAGAGCTCCGCGTTCCCGGTGATTGACTGTTGTCCGGGCGTCGAAGTGTGATACTGGAACGAATTGGAAAAATACGGAGAATTACGCCAAGTTGAACTTCACCCCCACACACCTATGCCGCCAGACATCTGCCATATACTCTTCAACACGATCGCGAAACTTCCGCCTGTGTATCACGAGCTCCGCTCGCTCTCCCTTGCGGGTGTGGAGACCGCGGTGTACGAAGTGGCAAACGACGACGAACCAAACGCGGCGCCTCTTTCGCTGCCGCACCTGTCCCTCACGCGTGCCCGGATACTTCTCCGCAGACTCAGCACGCGGCAATCGCGTGCATGGAAGCTTGCCCGGTTTGCGGAATACATGGTGCGTGTATTCTTCTTTGTGCTTCGGACGCGATGTACCATCGTTGTGGCGCATGACCTGCCCGCGGCGATCCCGTCGTGGCTTGCCGCGCGGTTGTCGCGGAAGCGCATCGTGTACAATGCGCATGAACTCTGGGGCGAGAGCAACGGCATCACCGCGCCGTTCCCCGCCTTCTGGCGGACACTCGATCGTTTTCTCTGCCCGCGGGTCGACGCCCTCATCACACCCGAGGAGAACCGCGCGCGCATCTATCGTGACGAATACGGGGCGCGGACCACGACACTTGTGATACCCAATGCCCCGCCATACAGGTCGCCCGAGGCCTCGTCTGTTCTGTCGGACTTTTTAGCTGCACAAGGAATACTGCCTGATATGATTGTGCTGTATCAAGGGATCTTCGACGAGAGCCGCTGCCTGCACGAGCTGATCGAAGCCATGGTGCACACCGATGAGGGCATAGTGCTTGTTCTTGCCGGACGCGGCAGCGATGAACAGCGCCGCAAGCTCGAGGTCGCCATTTCGCAACGAGGGCTCAGCGGACGCGTGGTGTTTCATCCCTTCGTCCACTACGAATCATTACACAGATTCACTTCATCGGCCGATGTCGGTGTTCTATTCTATCGAAACGACTGCCGCAACAACATGTATTGCGCCCCCAACAAGCTCTATGAATACGCGCAGGCGGGCCTGCCGGTACTTGCCAGCGACAACCCGGGAGTGGCGGATGTGATACGGGCCCGCGGCATGGGACTCGTCGTCGACGCGACGTATCCCGAAACAATCACGGAAGGGCTGAACCTCTTGAAAGATCCACAGCGGCGGGCGGCGATGACCGCACATGCCCTTGATGCGGCACAAAACGACTTCCAGTGGGAGCATGGATTTGTGCGTCTTCTGAAACTTTACACGGACCTGACCGGCCAATTCGGAGCAGCAGATTTTTCGAAGACCGACCCGTGATAACGGACATCCTTTGATAAAAATATCTGCTTTTCTGCGTGTGTTTGGGCCATTTTTCAACAATTCTGCGTGCACGATTGTTGTAAAATCTGCCTATTTCGGATGGAAGCGCTACCATTTGCACGGTGTGAAAAATTGGCTCTTGCATGGAGGATGAGTTGGCGGTTAATTTTTCTTTTTGCTCCGCCCACCAAACTTTCCACATACGAGTCAGGCCAGATAGATGACGCGTGTCCTCACCACCGCAGCAGTCTTTCTCCTCATATCCGCCCTCTGTTACGGACAGACGGACGGCGTAAAGAAACGCGGCTCGATCCCGCAGGAGTTCTCGCTTCCTCCTCAGGGCGCCACGTTACACTTTACATCGCCGCTGCCTCCGCAATTGGTGAAACCGGATTACCCCGCTGTCCATCGTGAAAACGATTTCGAAGGCGTGGCCGAACTCTCGCTGTATGTCACCGCCGAAGGCGACGTCGTGTACGCCGAGGTATCGGTCGGATCGGGCGACGAAGCATTCGATGAAGAGGCATTACGCGCGGCGCTGAAATCGCGGTTCCCGTCGGGCTACGCAATGCTCGACGGCACTCCGACCGACTTCCGCATTTCCGTCCCGTATTATTTTCTCCTCGCGTCGGATCCGGAGAATTACTGGCACACGCGACTGGAACTCGCCCGCGTGCAGCAGCAGTATGAAGTGGTGATGCGCGAATTCCAGGGTCTGGCACACTCACGTAGCAGCCGTGAGAAGGCGGAGTCAATTCGCAGGCGTCTTGAAGACCGCGTCGCGGCCGCAAAGCGCCTACACAGGCAGCTCGCAGAAAAGAAAGAACTCGCGATCCTTCGCCTGCGCGATGAGATTGCTTCCGCAAAGGAAACACTCGACGGCTCCGGTCGTCCGGCAACCGCGAGAAATACACAACGTGAAATCCCACCGGAACAGGTCCCGACCACTGTTGTTGCCGTGCAGCAGGTGAACATCATCTCCAATGCTGAAGTGGTGAGCGCCAACGACATCGACCGCCTGAATCAGGAACTCGAGATCAAGAAGTCGTATCTGTAAACGCCTCGCGGAGGCAGCGTCACATCGTCCATTCGCAGCAGAGGCATGGTCCGCGTGACATCGCCGTGGATACTTCTTGGTATCGCATGCTTTCTCTACGCCGGCATTGATTATGTGGGATATAACAGCACGCGCACATCGTCCCGCGCGTTGAAGGTGTACCGGGTATGCCAGCTCGGTATGCAGATCGTTTTCACCCTGTTGCTGTTGCAGCACGCAGGATGGGCAACGGCGCTAGGCTTCAACATCATCTGGTGGACGTTCGGACTCGATTTCCTGTACTACGTCTTCTCAGAAACCGTAAACGCACCACGGCCGTGGGACCGACGCGGCGATTTCGCGCGGGGTATCATGGCTGACGCGTGCGGCTGGGCGTATTGGACACCGATCGGGATTGTCCACGGGATGCGGCGCGGCCGCGCCATCCCGGCCCGCACCCTCATTCTGCAAGCGGCGCTAGGTCTGTTGAGTGCGGGCACATTGATGTTGGCTTTCTGATCCGCCGACGGCCGACCGCCTTACAGAATCAGACAGGCAGGACCGAAAACATCTGCGGCACACCTCCCGTGTGCAGGAACACCACGGCACGATCCTTCGGCAGGCGCCCTTCCCTGCAGAGACGGAGCAGTCCCGCGGCGGCCTTCGCCGTGTAGACGTCATCGAGTAGTATCCCTTCGCGCAAGGCGAACAGCAGCTGCGCTTCCTGTGCTTCGGCGGTTGGTACACCGTAGCCCGGCCCAAGCGACCCGGCATCCACGAGCAATCCGGCGGGATCGATATCGACGCCGAGCGAGTCGGCCAGAGTGCCAGCGAGCGCCGCCGCCTCATTGCGGAGCTGTTCCTCCGATTTAGCGACTGCCATCGCGATGATCCGTCCGTCCCATCCACTCAACGCGCGCCCCACAAGCAGTCCCGCATGTGTGCCCGCGGATGATGTTGCATGAACAATCGCACCTATTTCGATCGAGGCGGCCTCGGCATCTTTGAGGATTTCCAGGAAACCAGCCACATATCCCTTGGCGCCGATCGGCGTCGAGCCGCCGACGGGCATCCTGTACGGCGTACGGCCTTCAGCAATGAGCCCTGCTTCCTTTTCCACGGCGGCGCGTTCCCATAACAACCAATCGTCCGAATCGACCCGTGTGATCCGCGCTCCGAAAAATTCGTCGAGCAGCAGATTACCCCCTACACGCGAGTGCAACCGCGTCCCGCCGAGGACAAGATGTGCCGCGACTCCTTCCGCAGCGGCGTACGCCGCCGCGAGTCGGCAGAAATTCGACTGTACGCCGCCGACGGCGATCAGATCGGTTGCGCCGCGTTTCAGCGCATCCTCGATCAACATGTCGAGCTTGCGTGTCTTGTTCCCGCCGAGCGCGAAGCCCGTGAGGTCGTCACGTTTGCACCACAATTCGATCCCGAACTCGCGCGACAGGGCGGAGAGCCGATGGAACGGTGTGGGAAGAATGGAGCGCATGGACGGGCACGGCCGCAGTGGCGCGGAGGTGCACACACCTCCGCGTGGCTACGGTTACTTCCTCATTGCTTCGTAGACGATCTCTGCGATATCCTTGACCTGCACATCCTCGGCGCGGCCTTTTTCCTTGACACCGTCGGTGAGCATTGTCATGCAGAACGGGCACGCGGAGGCGATGGTGTCGGCTCCTGTGGCAAGAGCTTCCTCGGTTCGTTCGATGTTGACACGCTTGCCGATGGTCTCCTCCATAAACATGCGGCCTCCGCCCGCACCGCAGCACAGGCCGCGGTCGCGGCTGCGTTCCATTTCGACCATGCGGAGTCCGGGCACATTTGCCAGGGAAAGCCGCGGTTCGTCGTAGACATCGTTGTACCGGCCAAGGTAGCAGCTATCGTGCACGGTTGCAGTACCGGGCAAGGGCTCGGTCAGTCCAAGCACACCCTGTTCAACCAGTTCCTTGATGAGCTGCGTGTGATGGATCACCTCATACGCACCGCCGAACTGCGGGAACTCGTTCTGCAGGGAATGGAAACAGTGCGGGCAGGCGGTCACGATCCGTTTGACGCCATATCCGTTCAATGTAGAGATGTTGTCCTGCATCAGCATCTGGGCAAGGTACTCATTGCCAGTGCGGCGCGCGGAGTCGCCGTTGCACTTCTCTTCTGTTCCCAGAATGGCGAAGCGCAGTCCCGCATGTTGCATGATGCGTGCAAAGGCCACGCTGACACGCTTGTAACGGGCGTCGAAGGAGCCGGCACAGCCGACCCAGAACAGGTAGTCGATTCCTTCGGCGCTACCGAGCTCCGACAATTGCGGGATGTTGAGGCCCTCGGCCCACTTCGCACGGTCGTCGGGGCTGAACTGCCAGGGTGCGAAGTTGTTCTCCAGATTCTTGTACAACAATTGGAGCTCATCGGGGAAGGCCCCTTCGGTCAGGACGAGATTGCGGCGCAGTTCCACGATTTCATCCACATGCTCGATCATGACCGGACATTCCTGCACGCAGGCGCGGCAGGTGGTGCAGGCCCATAACTCTTCGGCCGTGATGTAGGAATGGAGGAGGGGCTTTGCGGTTTCGGCGGACTCGGCCTCGCCGGCCAGGAGCAGCGGGGCCTTTTCCTGAAGCCGCGCACGTGTGTCGGTAATGATTTTTTTCGGCGAGAGCGGTTTGCCGGTGAGATTGGCGGGGCAGACGGCGGTGCAGCGGCCGCATTCGGTGCATGTGTAACTGTCGAAGAGTTGTTTCCAGGTTAGATCCTCTATGTCCGAGGCCCCGAATTTTTCCGCGGTTTCGTCCTCCAGGTTCACCGGCTTCAGGGCTCCGTCACCCTCGATCCGAATACCCCGGTTGCTGAAATACGTGTTGGGTACCGAGGTCAGCACATGGAAGTGTTTCGTGTACGGAAGCGCGTTGAGGAACCCGAGCACAAGCACGATATGGATCCACCACGCGATCTCGAAGACGAGTTCGGTGCCGCTGCCAGCCGAGAATATCCCGGCCAAAGCAAGACTCAGCGGGCGCCAGTGCGACGCGTACGCGCCGCCTTCACCCAATGCGATGCGTGCGGCGTTCTGGAAAAACATCGAAATCATGATACACGCGATAGCGGTAAGTATGAGCGTTGCGTCGAGCTGTGCTTTCGGATCGACGGCACGGACACGTGCCGGACCGGAAACGTGCCGGCGGAACAACGCGACGAGAACGGCGAGCAGAACCACAAAACCCATCAGATCGCCGCCAAGCGCAAGCAGATCATACACCGGGCCGAGGAAGGACAGACTGAAACCGGGTATGATACCTTCGCCGATCGACTCGGCAACGGCCGCGAGCAGAACCATAAAACCCCAGAAGATCCCGGCATGAACAGGACCCGCGATCCTGTCCCGTAGGATCTTTGTCTGCCCAATCGCGATTTCTAGGACATTAGAGATCCGTTTGTCCCATTGATCGAAACGGTTTTCGGGTTTTCCGAGCTGCAGGGTCCGGATAACACGCCGCAAAGTGAAGGAGAAGATTCCGGCTGCCGCGAGCAGCAGCACGATAAAGACGATGTTCTTCAGAGGCATGAGAGGGATCCGGAAGGATGGGCAAAAGGGGGGAGAAAAGCGGAAAATCTTTGTTTTTTATCACTTTTCACTTGAAAAATACCTATCTCCGCACTCCCGCGCAACGCGTTGCCCGTGCCATTTTTTTCGACTCATGCGGTTGCATCTGATTTTTGTATCAGGTAGTTTTAGAGTTGGTACCGAGCGAATCGTCTGCTCGGTTCCGGTACCCCATCACCTCCACCATCGGAGTTCAGATAGAGCCCACGTCACGGGCAAAGATCACCCCCGCTCGCAGTTTCGCCTTCTGCACCTTTTATCCTGCGCACCTGCACAGGAAATGTTCCAACGGAAGCGAAGAGTCGGGATTGTTGTGGAACGTTTGGAAGCTGTACTATCGCGTATCGGTACACACCTTCTCCTCGAATCCAACCCAGCAGCACTGAGCGCCTGTGGGATGTCCATCCCGGGCTTGCTTCAGGTACTCACATGCTCCCGCGTTGAATCCACCGAGAAGAAACCGGCCGCCGGCCTTCCAGGCGTTCCTTCACCGGAGAAGTGAAGGAACACCAGATGAGAGATTTGCGCCCCCTTTTCATCGCACCTCTTCTACTAGCCAGTCTCCTGATCGGCATTCAGGGCTGTGCTTCCCTTGAGCCGCTCCCCCGTTTTCGCACATCGTCCATGACTTTCGCGCCGGATCAACTTCCGGTGGCGACCCGATCGACAGCCGATCTCCTCGATCCCACACAGGTGGGTGCATACTCTCTCCTGAAGGAGCATGCGCAGTTGAATGCAGAGCCGAGCGAGAACGACATGTCACAGCGTACTGTCGTGAACAGACACATCGCGCCGGTCCAAGAGGCCGACGTCATCGGTCTTGACCGCGAAGAGCTCGACGACGATCTCGACGCAAGCCTCGAGTTCGCCGCGGAAGAACCGTCGGCGGAAGAGGCAATAGTCCAGAAGATCGTGCGGCACAACGAACCGATGCTGGACGCCAACGAGGCAAATCCGGCGGTCAACCGCATCGAAATGATGAAGGAGATCGTGAACCTGCTCGGCAATCCCTACCGCTACGGCGGGATGAACGCCGTGAGCGGACTGGACTGCTCGGCATTTGTTGGCACCGTCTATTCGCGCGCCTTCGGAATGCGGCTGCCGCGCAGCTCGAACGAACAGTTCGGGACCGGTTCAAAAATCAAAAAGGACGATCTCAAAATCGGAGATCTGGTATTCTTCAAGACTCGCCGCCGCAGGGGCCCTGTCTCTCACGTGGGGATATATATCGGAGAAAACCTCTTTGCACATGCAAGCACGAGGCACGGCGTCATCATTTCTCCGATCGACCAGGGGTATTATCAGCGCACGTATGTGGGAGCGCGCCGCTTGGTGAATCCGAATCTGACCGAAGTCCGCCGCTAAACTTTTTCCCTTTTCGGCACACAGACAACGAGCGCCTTGCGGGCGCTCGTTGTGTTTCGGATGGCATCTGTTCCGCTGGAAATGGTGCGTTGTTACTGTCCGCGAAATTCCTTGTCGATAATGCTGATTTCGCCCGGGTACATGATATCGCCAAAGTCGGTATGCAGCCGCGGCTTGGCCTTGAGCGTGATGCGCGACGGTGATCCGTTCACGCCGCCAAGCGCAAGCGCGAGGTTCACAACATGATCGTAGCCGTTGTCACGGAAAAACTGCGCCAGATCCAGATTCATCTTCAGGGGAATGATGCTCTGCTGGCCCGTGCCTGGAATCGTTATCGGTTCCGTGATGTCGCCGCTGATAGTGATGGTGTTGTCGATGAGCATCGTCCATGCAAAACTCGTGAGTGTGGCGGAGGCCTGCGAGCGTCCACCCTGGCCGTCATTCGGATTGATTGCCGCCACGTTCAGAGTAAACGACGCGGGGAAACTCCCCTTCGCGAAACCCGACACGAGTTTGGCACCGTCGCGCACGGAGAAGTCGGACACCGATTTTTTACTGGAAAGGCCGACACCCATCAGCTCGAAACCGTTGACACTGTCGAGCTTGAACGAACAGCGCTGCAGATTCGTCAGCGCGTCCTTTAGCCCCTTGAGCTGCGCACAGGACAGCGAGAGACAGGCCAGCGCCAGAAGAGATAATCGGATGACATGGTGTTTTTTCATGATGCAGTCCATGGTTCGTGGATAAAAAACGGAGCGAGCGGCGGGGAGCGTGCGTGCCCGCGATTCAGCGCCCAGCGGAAGCGGGAGGTTCAGACCGCTCAGTCGACGGGGCGTTCGATGTACGGGATCGATTCGACGATCTCCTGGCACACGGCGTAACACTGTTCGAGACTCGAAAGATCGAGGTTATCGGCCACGTCACGCGCAGTATGCACGGCCCTGTAGGCAAGATTCCAGCCGGACGTGCTGAGAGTGATTGCCTGGTACCCATGCCCGGCGAAGGGGACGTGGTCCAGCGACGCTCCCGCGGGCAGCCAATTGCGACGCACATCTATACCGAAGCGCCCCGCGATTTCGACCGCGAGATTGGAGAGGAGCGGTCCGGTCTTGACGGGTGGAATCCCGTACCTGTCGGTGACGCGGAGAGGCCCTCGTGATCCAATACCATCGAGATTGATAACGATGGTTTCCTCGGGAGGAAATTGCTCCCTGAAACTCTCGTTCTGCATCATCGCGACCGCGCCGCACAATCCGGCCTCCGCGGCGCCGGTGGCGATGAACACCAGATTGGCGTTCGGATGTTCGCCCGCAAAGGAATGTGCAAGTTCCAGCAGAACCGCGACGCCGGAGGCGTTGTCGTAGGCGCCCGGGGACGCGTTTGTTGTCGCGGTTGCTCCGAGTGCAAGGAACACGAGCGCGGCAGGAACAAGAGCGACCAGCGCGATTTCTCCGGGGATAGGCAGAAAGGCCGCAGCGATGAGGGCAAGAGCGCTGACGACGGAGAGGATGGCGAGAGCCCCGAACATGGCGGTTCGCTGCGGGCCGCTCCACGTCTGGCTCTTCGAATCATAATGCGCCGTGAAGACGATATTCATGCGGCTGTTCTGCGCCGGATGAATCGCGACGATATTCTTCGAGCGCAGCGTGCCGAATTTCCTGAAGCGGTACATCCACTCGGTCACCCTGCCCCACCGTGTGGAAAGCAGCAAGGTCAGCAGAACAAAAACGCCGGACTCGACGCTGAATGCAGGCGCCGCGTCGAGGGCAAAATATCCGAGGATCAGAACGATGATCACCGACGCAATGATGATGCGGGGGAGGACGTCGAGAGGAAAGAACGAGGACGTGAAGGGGTGGTCCATCACGTGGTACATCTCGTTCCGCAACACCGCGCGGATGTAGTTTTGCGCCCGCAGTTCTCCCGCCGTGCCGACGAAGCGCGGATGCGCCAGCGCGCGGATATGCCGCAGGATGCGACGTCCGATTCTATTTTCTGCAACGATCTGCATAGGAGAAAGACAATTCAACTGAACGGAAATATACACCAGCACACGGAAAGACCGAACTCTCCGCTGGGTCCGGACGAGAAAATGCACCTCTCGATTCAGCGCACGCCGGCAGGCCCGATCCGTGCAGTTCCTGGGCACACTTGACATATTCGGCGATTCCGTCCTATATTGCGTTTTCCTACCACGGACAGGTAGCTCAGTTGGTAGAGCAATGGACTGAAAATCCATGTGTCGGCGGTTCAATTCCGTCCCTGTCCACTCAGCACACAGCCTCGGGGGGCGGTCAGCAGACCTCCCCCTCTTTTTTTCTTCACACACGGAGCGAGCCATTCATGAGCTTCTTCCTCGAAGATCCCGACCGCATCCCCGTCATTGTGGATGCATTACGCACGCCGATAGGGCGGTACGGCGGCGCGTTGAAGGACGTCAGGCCCGACGACCTGGCGGCGGTTGTTCTGCGTTCCCTGATCGAACGGCACGCGGTCGATCCGGCACGTGTCGACGAGGTCATACTCGGATGCGCAAACCAGGCCGGGGAAGACAACCGCAATGTCGCCCGCATGGCCTCGCTGCTTGCCGGCCTGCCTGACACGGTGCCCGGACTCACTGTGAACCGTCTCTGCGCGTCGAGCCTCTCGGCAATCGCGTTGGCCGCATACCAAATTCGTTGCGGTGAAGCGGACTGCATTATTGCAGGCGGAGTTGAGAGCATGTCACGGGCGCCCTACGCGATTCCGAAGAACACGTCCGACACGCTTCCCTTCGGCAACCTGACAGCCTACGACACCGCCCTCGGCTGGCGCTTTCCCAATCCGAAACTCGCGGCCCTCTATCCGCTCGAAGCGATGGGAGAAACCGCCGAGAACATACACGAGCGCACCGGGATTACCCGCGAGGATCAGGACGCTTTTGCACTCGAGAGCCACGCGCGCGCCGTGCGGGCCCGCGAGGAGGGCATTTTCGACGGCGAAATAATTCCCGTCACGATCGAGAAGAAAAAGTCCTCGCTTGTTGTGGCGAGAGATGAACAGCCGCGCGCCGACACATCCCTCGAGAAACTGGCAACCCTGCCGCCGGCATTCCGAAAGGGCGGCACTGTGACGGCGGGTAATTCCTCATCGTTGAACGACGGTGCGGCGGCCCTGCTGATGATGAGCGCGCGTGCAGCGCGCGAGGCGGGACTCAGACCGATGGCGCGCTTCGTCTCGTCGGGGACGGCCGGAGTTGATCCCCGTGTCATGGGTCTCGGGCCCATCGACGCATCGCAGCTCGCCTTGCGGCGCGCCGGGCTCGTCGTCGATGATATCGCCATCGTGGAATTAAACGAGGCCTTCGCCGTACAGGCGCTTGCCGTCATCAGCGCGCTTGGGCTAGACCCCGCACGGGTGAATCCAAACGGAGGCGCGATTGCCCTCGGGCATCCGCTCGGCTGCAGCGGCGCCCGCATAGCCACAACGCTGCTGCATGAAATGCGCGGCACCTCAGGCCCAAAGTCGCGGTCACCATACGGTCTCGCAACCATGTGTGTGGGAGTCGGCCAAGGCGTCGCTGTTGTGTTCGAAGTATTGACCTGACAATCCTCATATGCGTGTGTATATTGCCACGCAATCACCGGGATCCATTCACACAGGAGCACGAGCAAGAGCAATGAGAGGCAAAATCATCGCCGGAAACTGGAAAATGAACAAGGACGTGTTTGGCGGAGCGATGCTGGTGCGTGAACTCGTCGATTCACTTGCCACCGAGCCCGGTGTGCAGGCGGTGCTCTGCCCTCCTTTCCCGGTGCTCGCCGCCGCGGCGCAGCTTCTCGAGAATACCGGCATTTTCCTCGGGGCCCAGAACATGCACTTCGAGAACGACGGCGCCTACACCGGCGAGGTGAGCGGATCCATGCTGGTTGCCGTCGGCTGCACCCACGTCATACTCGGACACTCGGAGCGCCGCCAGTACTTTGGCGAGACCGAAACGACCGTGAACAGACGAGTCCGGAAAGCACTCGAGGTCGGTCTCACCCCGATCATCTGCATCGGCGAAACACTCGACGAACGCGACCGCGGCATTACGGAATCGATTGTCGAAAGACAACTGCTCGGCGCCTTTTCCGAGGTATCACCCGATGACGCCGCACGATGTATCGTGGCGTATGAGCCCGTGTGGGCAATCGGGACCGGACGCAACGCCACCCCCGGACAAGCGCAGGACGTACACGCGTTTCTTCGTTCGGTACTTTCGCGGGTCTACGGCCACGAAACGGCCGCGGGAATAATTCTTCAGTACGGCGGAAGCATGAAACCGGACAACGCGTTCGAGCTGCTCTCCCAGCCCGATGTCGACGGTGGACTCATCGGCGGAGCGAGCCTGACCGCCTCGTCGTTTATCGCAATTGTTGACGCTGCGCGTCGATCGCTGATACGTTAGGCGCTCGATCCGCGCATGCCGCTTGCGGTCATGACCGCGCTTTTACCCCGTATTTTCTTGGTTTTTTCACCGCAACCCAATACTTTACCATGATGTTTTTTCTTGTTGCGAGGTAAAGGTGGCATATAAGCGATCCGCAAAGGCGGCAGAAGTCTCGCCCGAGGCACTCAAGGAGTCCGGGCCGATTCCGCAGCACATTGCGATCATCATGGACGGCAACGGCCGTTGGGCAAAATCGAAGGGTATGCCGCGGGCGATCGGACACCGCGAGGGTGTCCGTTCGGTGCGTGAAATCGTCACCGTCTGCGGCGAACTCGGCGTGAAATACCTGACGCTCTACGCCTTCTCAACCGAGAATTGGCGGCGTCCGAAGGACGAGGTATCGACTTTGATGAGCCTGCTTGTCACGTCGCTGCGGCAGGAGATAAACGATCTGCACAAGAACCAGATCCGGCTTACCACGATCGGCGATCTCACACAGTTGCCGAAGGAGGCGCAGCGTGAGTTGCAGGACGCCGTGCAGCGCACAAAAGACAATCCCGGGCTGACCCTGAATCTGGCATTGAGTTACAGCGGCCGCTGGGACGTCGTGCGCGCAATCCGGCGCATTGCGATCGAATCACGTAGCGGAAAGATCTCGCCGGAGGACATCGACGAACAGCTCGTGGCCTCCTTTCTTTCGACCGCGGGCATACCGGATCCGGACCTTCTCATCCGCACGAGCGGAGAGATGCGCCTGAGCAATTTCCTTCTTTGGGAGTTGGCATATACAGAGTTTTTTATCAGTCCCGTGTACTGGCCGCAGTTTCGACGGACGGAGTTGTACGAAGCGGTTCTCTCGTTTCAGAAACGGGAACGGCGCTTTGGACTGGTAAGTGAACAATTGTCGAACACACCGGCGCGAGCGACGGTACAAGAAGAACGAGTGAATGCAGTCACGAGAGTTTAAGCGCGCTATCGGCGCGGTGCTGTTGCTGCTCGTGTTGAGCGTAACCGCCGCGGCACAGTCAACCCCCGGCCAGAAGCCGTACAAAGTCCTCGGTGTTTCGGTGGAGGGCAACACATCCACCGACGCCTCGACGATCATCCTTCGCGCGGGTTTGCGCCAGGGTCAGGAAATCCTGGTGCCCGGCGACCAGACGCAGAAGGCGATATCGCAGCTCTGGGCCATGAACGTTTTCAGCGACATCAACATCCTCATCGACCGGGAGATGCCTGACGGCGTGTTTCTGACGATACAGGTGCGTGAATATGAACGGCTCGAACGCGTCGACGTGCAGGGCAACAAGGAGTTCGACACGGAAACCGTGCTCGGAAAAGTCGGGCTCATGAAAGGTCAGTTTCTTCGTCCGCATTCCTTCGATGCCATTCGCAAGCGCTTGCTCACCTCCTACGAAGAGAAGGGCTACATGCTTGCACGTGTGACCTTCGTGACTGAGCCCGACACCGCGGCCGCGGGCCGCGCCGTGCTCACAGTGCTCATCGACGAGGGGCCCGAGGTCGAAGTCGCCTCGATCACCTTCGAAGGCAACAACCACTTTGAGGAAGGTGATCTGAAAGGGGCGATGGACGAGACTTCCGAGAAGACGTGGTGGAAATTCTGGTCCAGCGCAAATTTCGACAGAAAGAAATTCGTGAAGGACAGCACCGCGATACTCTCGCTGTACCGCGAGCACGGGTATCTTGACGCCGAGATCCGCAAGGTGGACCTCACCTACAACGATTCGCGCGAGGAGATGTACATCAAGATCACCGTCGAAGAGGGCAAGCCCTCCTACGTGCGGAACATCATCTGGAAGGGCAACACCAAGTACGAGGACTCCGTGCTTACGGCGCGGCTCGACCTGCGGCCCGGCAGCATTTTCAACGCGGTGAAATTCGATGAGAATCTGCGCGGCAACAAGGACCAGACCGACGTCGCCTCGCTGTATCTCGACAACGGTTTCCTGCGGTTCTACGCGCAGGACGAGCGCATACGCGTGGCGGACGACAGCATCGACGTTGTGATAACGGTGACGGAGAGCAACAAGTTCAAGATCGGCCACGTGACCGTGAAGGGCAACAACAAAACACAGGATCGCATCATCCGTCGCGTCCTGTATACATGGCCCAGCGACTACTTCAGCAGATCCGCCATCATCCGCAGCATCCGCGAGCTTGCCACGCTGAATTATTTTAATCCCGAGACCATTCGTCCCGAGCCACAGATGGCGAGTGATTCCACGGTCGACATCCTGTACAACATCGAGGAGCGTTCCAGCGATACATTCAACGCCTCGGTCGGATACAGCGGCACCTTTGGTGCAACGGGCGCGCTGGGGTTGACGTTCAACAATTTCAACATCAGCGAACCGTTTTCAGGCGGCGCGGGTCAGATTCTGAATTTCGAGTGGCAATTCGGCGAAGCGTCGCGCTTCCGGATCTTCTCCCTCTCATTTACCGAGCCGTGGCTTTTCGACACGCCCACTTCCGTCGGCTTCTCCGTCTACGATCAGCGCCAGCAGTACTATTTCGATCTGCGCAATACCGGCGCCTCGCTGAACCTCGGACGTCGTTTGTCGTGGCCGGACGATTTCGTGCGCGCGGACTGGTTCCTGCGCTTCCAGCAGCTCAGCGTGCTTGACGGCGGCAGTTACTACCGCACCGGCAACTATTCGCAGGTGAGTCTCACGCAGGTTCTCTCGCGTAACAGTCTCGACAGTCCGATTTTCCCGAGCCAGGGCTCACGAATCGCGCTCACCACCGAGTTGAGCGGCGGTCCGCTGCCCGGATCCGTCGATTACCACAAGCACGAGTTGTCGATGGACTGGTTCACGCCGCTGATGAAGCTGGGAGACATGAACCGCATGACGCTGTACACCGGTGCGGAAATCGGTTTCATCAAGGGTTTCGAAGCTGATTCATACATCCCGCCGATAGAGTATTACTTCATGGGCGGCAATGGTCTGCAGGTCCAGACCAAGCCGCTTCGCGGCTACGAGGACCGCAGCATCGGTCCGCGCGAGAACGGCCAGGTTGTGAACGGCACCGTGTTTGCGCGGTACGTCGCCGAGCTGCGCTTTGCACTGACGATCAATCCGATGCCCGTCTATGTTCTCGCCTTTGCGGAGGCGGGCAACGTATGGAAAAACGACCGCTCGATCTATCCCTTCGATCTGAAACGCAGCGCCGGCATCGGCGCGCGCCTGCTCATTCAGGGCGTCGGCCTCATCGGATTCGACTACGGATACGGATTCGACGACGTGGAGCCGAAGGATGGACAACCGGACGGCTGGCATTTCCACTTCCAGTTCGGACGCGGCTTCTAACAGCGACACTGATTTTTTCTGCAATTTCATACACCCAACGAGGTCTTTGTGAACATCCATCGTCTCTTCCTTCCCGCGCTTCTTTTCTGCCTCCTCACCGCGACCGGTGCCGCACAGACGCTGAAGCTGGGCTTCGTCAATTCCGCAAAAATCTTTGAAGACCTTCCCGAGGCACAGAAAATCAGGAAAGATCTCGAGACAAAGCTCTCTGCGTGGCGTGATACACTCGAGATGATGAGCAAGGATTTCCAGCAGAAAGTTGAAACGTTTCAGCAGCAGCAGAGCGGACCCATGACCGATGCGGCGAAGCAGCAGCGTCTTCAGGAGTTGTCGAAGGAAGAGCGCCAGCTCCGCGAGTTCGAATCGGCAAAGCAGGCCGAGGCCCAGGCATTGCAGGCCAAGACCACGGCGCCGCTGAAGGAAAAGATATTAAAGGCCATCGAGGAAGTTGCGCAGAAGGAGAAGCTCAATTTCATTTTCGACAAGGCGCAGGACTCGCCCGTGATGCTTCTGCTGTATGCCGACGTGAAGTACGACTACACAAACCTGGTTCTCGATTATCTCAAGCGCGGTTCCAAATAATTCAACGGAAGGGTCGCCATGAAACGGTTCGCGTTCCTCTCTCTCATCATCCTCGCGGCAGCGATCGTGCCGCTGCGGGCGCAGCAGAAAATCGCCTATGTGGATATCGCCGCTATCATGAAGGCGATACCCGACGCGCAGGAAGCCCAGCGCAAGCTCGATGTCATGGTGGAAGGATGGCAGAAGGAACTCGACGCGCTGGAAAAATCGTGGCAGCAGAAATTCAACGACTACGACAAGCGCAAGCTGATTCTGACCGATCAGGGGCGCGCGAACGCCGAGCGTGAGTTGCAGGAACTGGACCGGCAGATCATGGATTTCCGCGACAAGAAATTCGGCCAGAACGGCGAACTGTTCCAGAAGGAAAACGAGCTGATGCAGCCGGTTCAGAACGTCGTGTTCGAGCAGGTCAAGCAGCTCGCCGTCGAACTCGGCTACGATTACATTCTCGACAAGAGCAGCGGCGCGATGATCATCTACGGAAAGGAGTCCCTGGATCTCACGAAGCAGGCGGTTGAGAGAATCACGAAACTTCTGCCCGCGCGCACAGTAAGTGGCGAGGGCGGCACACAGGAGGGTCAGCCCGGGACGCAGTCAGATCCCGGCTCGCGCCCATCCATGCCCCCGACACAGCCGCCTTCCATGCCTCCACGGGACAAGTGATATTCAAGCCATGAACGTGACCGTACACGAACTCGCCGCCCTGCTGGGCGGCCGGTATTCCGGGCCGGGCGACGTGGAACTGCGCGGTCTTGCACCGATTGATTCCGCGGAGCAGGGCGACATCACGTTTCTGGCGAACAAGAAATACGACCGTTTCCTCGCCACCACCCGCGCGTCGGCCATCATACTCGACGAGACGCTTCCCTTCCTGCGCGAGGATGTGGCGGTCATCCGTGTCAAGGATCCATATCTCAGTTTCGCCCTTGCCCTGCGCCACTTTCATCCGGCACCCTCGCCGCGTGAAACCGAGATTCACCCCTCGGCCATCATCGATCCAAGCGCACGAATCGGTGCGCGCGTCCGCATCGGTGCAGGGGTCGTCGTCGAGGCTGGCGCGGCGGTGGGAGACGGCACGGTTCTGCACGCGGGCGCAGTAATCGGCGAGGGTGTGCACATCGGGGAACAGTGCCTGATCTACCCGAACGTCTCGATCCTCGCCCGCGCGAGCATCGGCAACCGGGTCATCATTCACGGCGGAGCAACCATCGGAAGTGACGGCTTCGGCTTCGCTCCGGCGGCCGGCTCGTACATGAAGATCCCCCAGGTCGGCAGCGTGGTGATCGGCGACGACGTCGAGATCGGCGCGAACAGCACCGTCGATCGCGGGGCTCTCGGCGACACCATTATCCGGCGCGGCGCGAAACTCGACAACCTCATTCAGATCGCGCACAACGTGATCGTGGGCGAGGACACCGTTATTGCCGCTCAGGCCGGCATATCAGGCAGCACCACACTCGGCTCGCATGTGATCATCGCGGGACAAGCGGGGCTTGTCGGCCATATTGAAATTGCGGAAAACGTGACGGTCGGTGCCCAGTCGGGCGTATCGAAGTCGATTATGCAGCCGGGCAAAACCTACCGTGGATCTCCCGCGCACGAAATCCATGACGAACTCAGGCAGGAAGCCGCCATGAGGCAGGTTCCCGATCTGATCGCCACGGTACGGACACTCGAGGCGCGGCTCCGCGAGGCGGAAGAGGAACTGCGCGCCCTGCGTGACGGAGCACACGAACCGGCACAGACGGTCTGACACCGGCACACAAGGAACAGCGAGGACGCGGATGATATCGCTTCAGGGACGAATTGCACTGATCACCGGTGCAACGTCGGGAATAGGCAAATCGTGCGCCGAGGCATGTGCGCAGGCCGGCGCGCGCGTGATCATCACCGCGCGTCGCGCGGACGTGCTCGAGGACGTCGCACGAATGATACGACACACACACAACGCGGACGTGTACACACTTCCCTTCGACGTCCGCGACTCCAAAGCCGTATTCAGCGCCATCGAGTCGCTCCCGCCCGAGTGGTGCGAAGTAGACATTCTCGTGAACAACGCGGGCGTGCCGCGCGGACTTGAGAAGCTGTACACCGGCGATCCCGCCGATTGGCAGGAGATGATCGACACCAACGTCACAGGGCTTCTGCTTGTGACACGCGCGCTGGTGCCGGGCATGGTGGCACGCGGACGCGGACACATCGTCAACATCGGCTCCATCGCGGGCCACGAGGCATACCCGATGGGCGCGGTGTACAACGCAACGAAGTTTGCGGTCGACGCCATCACAAAATCGTTACGCATGGATCTGGTGGACACGCCGCTGCGCGTCAGCACCGTGGATCCGGGCCTGGTAGAGACCAATTTCAGCGTCGTGCGGTTTCACGGCGACACGGAGCGCGCGAAAAAGGTGTACGAAGGCCTGACTCCATGCACGCCCGACGACGTGGCCGACGCGGTATTGTACTGCATCACCCGTCCGCCGCACGTGAGCGTGAATCAAATAGTGATCATGCCGACGGCCCAGGCCTCCGCGATGGTCGTACACCGCGACACATCAGCCCCGCGCGGCTGAGCACCGGACCACTAGGGCGCCGCAACAGACCATCATGAGCGACACACACGAAGCACAGGAATCGCGAGGCATCAAGGACATGTCGTTCCTCGATCATCTCGAGGAACTGCGCTGGCGCATCATTTACACCCTGCTGGGCATCGTGATCGGCTCGGCCGTCGTGTGGGCGTTCAAGGATTTCCTGATGGAGGACGTGCTGCTGCGCCCCGCCAAGGAGAACCATCTGCAATTGCAGAACCTCCGTCCTTTCGGCCAGTTGTTCCTGTACATGCAGGTATCCCTCTTCGGCGGCATCATCCTCAGCATACCAAACATCCTTCTGCAGATCTGGCTGTTTGTCTCGCCGGGCTTGTATCCCCATGAGCGGAAGTACATCCGGTGGATTGTGGTCTTCTCGTCCTTCTGTTTCCTTGCCGGCGTGGCATTCGCCTATTTCGTGATCCTTCCCGCAGCGTTTTCCTTCTTCGTTTCGTTCGGGACGCCGCTGATCGAGAACAACATTTCCATCGACGAGTATTTCAACTTCATTCTCAATCTGATGCTCGGCGCAGGCCTCGTGTTCGAGCTTCCGATGGTGTCGGCCTTTCTCGCGCGACTCGGCATCCTCACGCCCCAGTTCATGCGCAAGTACTGGCGCCACGCCGTCATCATCATCCTCATCGTCGCCGCGTTTCTCACTCCGACTCCCGATCCCTACAACATGCTGCTGCTCGCCATTCCGATGGTCGGGCTGTACGAAATCAGCATCTGGATCGCCAAGCTCGTCAGCCGCAAGAAAAGGCGCGCGCAGATCGCCGAAGAGCATAAGCAGGATCCTTCTTGAACGTCAATACCATCATCGCTCCCGTCAGACGCGAGCTGTCGCAGTTTGAAGACCATTTCCGCGCCGCGCTGAAATCGAACGTCGGGATAGTCGACGCGGTTGTGCGGTACGTTGCGCGCAGCAAGGGCAAACGCGTGCGTCCCGCGCTGGTCTTGCTCTCCGCCGGCGCGTGTGGCGGCATCGGCGAAAGCACCTACCGTGGAGCGACATTGGTGGAGCTGCTGCACACGGCCACATTGATACACGACGATGTTGTGGACGAAGCCGGCACGCGGCGCGGCCTCGCGTCCATTAACGCGGTCTGGAAGAACAAGGTGGCCGTGCTGATGGGAGATTACATCCTCTCACGCGGACTGCTCGTATCACTCGACGGCAGGGATTTCGAATTCCTCCGCATCACCTCCGACGCCGTGCGCAGAATGAGCGAGGGAGAGCTTCTGCAGATCCAGAAGACGCGGCGCATGAACAACGACGAGCAGACCTACTTCCGGATCATTTCCGACAAGACCGCATCGCTGCTCTCGAGCTGCTGCGAGATCGGAGCACGCAGTGCCTGTGACGATGAGACCCGCATCGCGTCGATGCGCGCTTTCGGCGAGAATCTGGGCATCGCATTCCAGATCCGCGACGACCTGCTCGATTTTCTCGGCAAGGAGAGTCTGATCGGAAAGCCCGTGGGCGGCGATCTCAAGGAAAAAAAATTCACGCTGCCACTGCTGCACGCGATGTCGAAGGCCCCCACAAAACAACGCCGGGCGGTGCTTCGCATGCTGAAACAGGGAATCACACGGCGGGGCATCCAAGACGTCATCGCGTTCGTGACCGACTTCGGGGGAATCGAATACGCGGAGTCGCTGGCGCTCCAGTACCGCGATGCGGCTTTGGAAAACCTTGCAGGGCTTGCGCCCTCGGCGTACCGCAGCGCACTCGAACAATTCACACAATTTGTGGTGGCGCGTTCGAAGTAGATGCCGTCGCATCTTCGACACGGCAGTCCGTACACCGCCGCCCCACTTCCCCGAGTCACACAGCATGGAGTGTCACACATGAAGCACCGCGTCCTAGCAGCCGCCGCGCTGATCCCCTTCCTTCTTCTTACCGTGATGCAGCCGCGGGCAAGCGCGCAGGGCACATCGGTCGAGGAAGTCCCCGATGCGCCGCGCAGGCCGATGACCTTTGAAGACATGTACGCGCTGGGCAGGGTCAGCGATCCACAGCCCTCTCCCGACGGAAAGAGCGTCGCGTATGTGGTGACCTGGTACAACCTCGAGGCAAACTCCTCCAACAGCGACATCTATGTGGTGGACATCGCGTCGAACAAGGCCGTGCGATTGACGGAGGCCCCGCGTTCGGACGCGAATCCGCGCTGGTCGCCCGACGGCACGACGATCGCGTTCATTTCCGGCCGTGAGAACGGACCACAGGTGTGGCTGATGAATGCCGACGGTTCGAATCAGCGGCGTCTGACCTCCATCTCCACGGGCGCTACGGGCGTCGTATGGTCGCCCAAAGGCACGCATCTCCTTTTCTCCTCGAGCGTGTATGCCGACTGCCGCGACGATGCATGTAACAAACAGCGCGACGAGGCGCGGGAAAAGGATCCCTGCAAGGCGCGCGTCATCGATCGTTTGCCGTACCGCGTGTGGAACAGTTGGAAGGACAACAAGTTCAGCCACGTGTTTGTTGTCCCCGCCGGAGGCGGCACACCCGTGGATCTGACACCCGGGGAATTCGACACGCCCCCGATCGATCTGGGCGGGCACGAGGACTACGCCATTTCACCCGACGGACAGGAAATCGCCTACGTCAAGAACACGGAGACGATGACTGCTGCCAGCACGAACAACGACATCTGGCTCGTCCGCCTCGACGGCACACAGGCCCGCTGCATCACGAGCGGCAACAAGGCCAACGACAATCAGCCCGTGTATTCACCCGACGGGCGGTACATCGCCTATCGCGCCATGAAACGGCCGGGATACGAAGCCGACACGTACAACCTGATCGTGTACGACCGCACCACGGGCAAAACGTTGAATGTCACCGACGGGATGGACCGTTCGGTGGAAGACGTGATGTGGACGCCCGACAGCAAGCGCCTGCTCTTCAGCGCACAGGATGAGGAATACACGTCGCTGTTTGAAGTCCCCGCCGCGGGAGGCGACGTGCTCCGCGTACTCAAGGGCATCATCACGCTGCAGTACCGCGAGGAAGGAAAAACCGTGACGCGTCAGCTCGGGACGACACGCACGAACTTCCGCCTGCTTCCCGACGGCAAGACGCTCGTGTTTCTCGGGCAGCGCGCCAACTATCCCGCGGAAGTGATGTCGGCATATTACGACAAGGGACAGATCGGCGACATCCGGCAGCACACCTTCACAAACAAGGACCTGCTCGACAAGCTCGAGTTGCCCGCGCCCAGCAGTTTCCGATTCAAGAGTTTCGACGGCACCACCGTGCAGGGATGGATTCTGACGCCGCCGGGATTCAGCTCCGAGAAGAAATGGCCGACGATTTACATCGTGCACGGCGGACCGCAGGGCATCTGGGGCGACGAGTTCCATTATCGTTGGAACATGGAACTGTTCGCAGCACCCGGCTATGTGGTCGTGGCGATCAATCCGCGTGGCAGCACCGGTTTCGGACAGGCCTTCACCGACGGCGTGAACGGCGACTGGGGTGGAAAACCGTACAAGGACATCATGACGGGTGTCGATTACACACTGAAGACGTATCCGTTCATCGACAAGGACCGCATCGGTGTTGCAGGCGCGTCCTACGGCGGATACATGGTGAACTGGATCATCGGAAACACGAACCGCTTCAAAGCCGCATTTACGCACTCGGGCGTCTACGACATCCGCAGCAAGTACGGAGCCACCGAGGAACTCTGGTTCCCCGAATGGGAATTCGCCGGCACGCCGTGGACCAATCCGCAGATGTATGAGAAATGGTCGCCGAGCCGCCTCGCAAAAAACTTCCGGACACCGACACTCGTGTCGCACGGACAGTTGGATTTCCGCGTCGTGGTGGAGCAGAGCATGCAACTGTTCACCGCCCTGCAGCGCCAGGGCATAGACAGCCGCTTCCTCTATTTCCCCGATGAGGGACACACGATCCTGAAGCCGCGCAATTCCCAGCTCTGGTACAGGGAATTCCACGCGTGGTTCAAATCGCACCTGAAAAAATAAACAAGAGATTGGGATCCGTATATCCGCATCCCGTCACGAAAAGCAGACAACGCACGGCGCGCATACTCCCTGCGCGCCGCGCCGCGTCAGCGCGGATCCGGCACTGACCCTCGTCTCCAGCATCGATTGACATGATCGCACTCAACAACCTTTCAAAACAATACGGCGGCGACTACCTTTTCCGCGACGTGTCCGTGCGCATCGGCGACCGCGACCGTGTCGCCATCGTCGGATCGAACGGCGCAGGCAAATCGACGCTGATGAAAGTGATGATGGGCATCATCGAACCCGACAGCGGCGAGATAACACAGTCGCGGTCGAACACCGTCGGGTATCTGCCGCAGGACGGCGTGCATCATCGCGGCCGCACGCTGATGGGCGAGGCCGAAACCGCCTTCGACGACATCATCGCCCTGCACGACCGCATGGATGAAATAAGCCGCGCGATCAACCGACTTTCCGACGCGGGGCACACGGACTCACCCGAGCTGCACGAATTGGTGGAAGAACTCGGCGAGGTGCAGCATCACCTCGAGCACCGCGAGGGATGGAACATACAAACACGCATCGCGCAGGTGCTGGCGGGACTCGGCTTCCGCGACCACGACTTCCACCGCATGACCGATGAATTCAGCGGCGGCTGGCAGATGCGTATCGCGCTGGCAAAGCTGCTGCTTCAGGAACCCACCATCCTCCTGCTCGACGAGCCCACCAATCATTTGGATCTCGATGCGCTCGAGTGGCTCGAGGAGTATCTCGGGGGGTATGAAGGCAGCATTGTGCTTGTGTCGCACGACCGCCGTTTTCTCGACAATCTGGTGACACGCACCATCGAAGTGTCCCTCGGGCGTGTGATGGAGTACAGCGGCAATTACTCCTTCTACATCGATGAGAAGGTCAAACGCCTGGAGCTGTTGCAGTCGCAGTACGAAAACCAGCAGCAGAAGATCAAGCAGACGATGCAGTTTGTCGAACGCTTCCGATACAAGGCGACAAAGGCGCGGCAGGTGCAGAGTCGTCTGAAGCTGCTCGAGAAAATCGAACGCATCGAAATCGAGGATGAGGAGCGTGGAATCTCCTTCGATTTTCCGGTCCCGCCCTCGCCTGGCCGTGTGCTCATGACGCTGGAACACATCGCCAAAGCATACGGCGATATCGAGGTGTTCCGCGATTTGAGCTGGACAGTGGAACGCGGCGACCGCGTGGCATTCCTGGGAGTCAATGGCGCAGGGAAGTCCACCCTGGCCCGCATTATCGCGGGCATTGAGCCATATCAGAAGGGTACACGCACGCAGGGGCACAATGTCAGCATCGGCTACTACGCCCAGAATCAGGCCGAGGAACTCGACCCTAAAAAAACCGTGCTGCAGACGGTGGACGACATCGCCACGGGCGAGTCGCGCAAGCGGCTCCGCACGTTGCTCGGCTGTTTCCTCTTTCAGGGCGACGACGTGTTCAAACTCGTGGGTGTGCTTTCAGGCGGAGAAAAAAGCCGTCTCGCGCTCGCAAAACTCCTGCTGACACCTTCAAACCTGCTCATACTCGACGAACCCACGAACCACCTCGACATGCGCTCCAAGGCCGTGCTGCAGGACGCGCTGTCTCGATTCGAAGGATCGTTCATCATCGTGTCACACGACCGTGACTTCCTCGAGCCGTTGATCAACAAATGCGCCGACTTCCCCGACGGCCATCTGCGGGTGACCACCGGGACGGTCAGCGATTACCTGCGGCGGCGTCACGCCGAAACCGAGCAAAGTTCGAGGCAGCGCGACACAGCCGGACACGACCTCGAAAAAAAGAGCGCGCAGCATCTCGACAAGGAACGCAAACGCGAGGAGGCCGAAAGAAGGCAGGAGCGGTATAAAAAGAGCAAACCTGTGCGCAACGCGCTCGCCCGCAAAGAAAAAGAGATTGAGGACTCCGAAAAGAAGAAATCCGCACTCGAAGCCGCTTTGGGCGATCCGGCGACATATCACGATGCGGAGAAGGCGCGCATTGCCAACGCCGAGTACAAGGACGTCACCACCCACCTCGCCTACCTCTACGACCAATGGGCGGCGCTGCAGGAAGAACTCGAGGCCGTCGGCGGCGACGACGCCTGATCCGCCGCCGTCGACGTTCACTCGTCACGGCGTGATGGTCACGCGCACCACCTTGTCGTACACATCATCCAGCACGGCGGGATCGACAAACACCGTTGCATCGAACCGAAGCGTGTCGCCGCCTGTTGCCGTCGGCGAATACCGGTACAAAAACGCACATTTCTGCGCGGGGGCAAGCATGAGCGGAAGGTTCACGTTATCGACTCTCATGAGATTCGCGGGAACAGATTGTACATGCTGCCCTCCGATGTTGCTCACGGTGGCAGTCGACTGGGAAAGGTTCCAGATTTCGAGCGGGATGTCGAGTGTTTGTCCCACAGCGATGGATTGTGCTTTCGGAACCACAAGCAGCACGCGTCCGCTATACCCGCGCCCGCGGAGAGTCATCACGTTGGTCGCGGTACCCCCGAGCTGCAGTTCCGCCTGATGCCAACCGACCGCGAGAGGTGAGAAACCGATTTTCACAGTACACTCCGATCCGCTTTGACCGGCCGGGGCGAGGAAGTAGTCCGTCGCACCGGTGATCGAGTCCGGATATACCACGAAAGAGGTCGCATCGGCTCCGGTAACTGACGGTTGGATGTGGAGGTACGAGTCCGCGTCGTTGTTCTTCAGGATGAATGTATGCGCGTACGTTTCTCCAATCACCAGGCCCCGATAGATGACCGGTTGGCCCGGCACAGGAAGCACGATGGGATTGGATGGTGTGGGGAGCACCGTGTCTATCGCCGACCCCACGGCGACCGCGGCAATTGTCAACGATGTGTGCACTGCTTCATTCACGATGACCTTGGCGGCGAAAGCGCCGATGGTGTTCGAGACGAACTCGCAGGAGACGGGCAAAGTGCAATGCGCGGCCCCTGCAAGGTCGAGAGTGACAGGATTGATAGTCGATACAAGTGTAAAACTTCCCGTCGAGTCTTGGATACGGAGCGTATTGATACGGAGCAATTCCTTGTCGGAGGTGTTGCGAAGGATGATGTCGAAGCGGCGACGATCCTTGACGGGAACTGGTCCGAGCTGTCCTCCTTCAACAATGAGAGCCGCGGGGTTCGTGGTGGTGACACCTGTGACCTGTCGATCCGCATCCACTTCCGTGGGTGTTTTGCACGCAGCGACAGCCAGGAGAAGCGTTCCAAGTGTGAGTAGTAGCAGTCGCATGGTTGTTTCCTTCATGATGATGGTTGTTTTCTTCATGATGTGAGAATCACATTCCAAATGTGAGACCTGCGGTAATACCCGCCTTCCGTGTGTGGAACACTCGTCCATCCTGACTGTAGAGCAGGAGCGTGCCTTCGAGCCCGATACGCATGGAGACGTTCCCGAGAATGGGGATACGAAAGCCACCCGTTCCACGTACCATCGGTCCCGAGGCGGTGCCCGCGGCGATCACACGGACAAACGGCCGTGTTTTCATCAGGATGCCGAGCGGTATGAACTCGTACATGTACGCCACGCCGAGCCACATCGCGATCCAGTGCTGCTCGATGGAGAGAGTGCGCTCTCCGGAAAGTACCTCGTAGCGTTGCATGATCGACTCCTGGCCCAATTCAAGACCAATCGATCCGTTTTGTTCAATGCGGTAATACGCCCCGACCGCGACATTGTTGACTGGAGGTGTACTGGCAGATCGGTTCGAGAGAGCCGGCTGTGAGGTCATCGAGAACATACGGAGTTCCACCGCGACGTCGCCGTCTCCAGAGTGGACGACTGTCTGTGTAGGCACCATGCCATCGATCTTCGCAGTAACCCGTCCGCCGCTATCAGACGCGGCTCCCGGTGTATCGAGAACAGGGGAAGGAACCGGCAGGGGAGCTTGTTCTTTCGCGATTACATCTTGTTGTCCGACGGTGACAGTGCCATCGCGATGTACAGCGGCATTACGGCGTGCGATAATGGAGGTGCTCCGTGCGGAGTTTGTGTCACTCCTCGTGTCGAGTTTTTCATGAGCTTCGGCGAACATGCCCGACGCCGCTTCAACACCATCCCGTGCAGGCGCATGCGCTGCCCGGGTTGGTGTGCGCGCGACGTACGATGAATCGGACGCTGATCTATCGGCAATCCGCTCGTGAGAGTGCGCGGTGTCTGTGCGCGGCTCTGTACGCGATTGACTTGTATCGGCCGGCGCAAGCGTACGCGGAGCATCCGATGGATAGAACAGTGACGCACCTACCAACACCACAACGAGTCCCGCGATCCAGGAAAGCCAACGGTGTGGCGAGACAAAGGGGCGGTGTGCGGATGTGATGCCGGACGCGGGTACACGACGGATGGCCTCCAATACCGCCGACTTTACTTGGGAGGGTGGCGGTGGGAGTGGCCTGCTTTGAACTGCACGTAGAGCAAGTGTGCACTGCATTTCATCGCGAAGTTGTTCGTTCACCGCGAGTTCGGCATATACGCGCTGCTGCATGTCGGGGGATAATTCCCGATCGAGGAGCGCATCCACCGCCGCCGACCAGTCGAATTCGGGATGGGCATTCATAACGATGCCTTGCGAGATTGGTCAAGCAGCAGCGGCGCCAGCAACTTCCGGATCATGCGTCGTGCGCGACTCACACGCTGTCGGACGTTTGGTATCGACAATCCAGTCATTTCCGCTATCTCCTCATACGTGAATCCGAGTTGGTCCTTCAGCACCAGCGATTCACGAATATGGCCCGGTAACCGCACTATGGCACGCTCCACATGCTCTTCCAACTCGCGGGTTTCATACACACCCTCAGGATCGTGACCAGCGATGGTCTCCACGTCACCAACATATCGCCGCGACCTCGCAAGTTCATTCAGACATTGATTCCGTGCGACGCGGAAAAGGAAAGCGGGGACGTTGTGAATTTCGATGCCGTTGCGAGCCCGATCGAACAATCCAATGAAACAGTGCTGAAGTACATCGTCGACTGCCTCGTGTTCTGCCCCGAGAATATGCCGGATATACGCATACACACGCGGCGCATGAACGTCGTACAAGGCCGCGAACGCCTCCTCGATTTCCGGGGTTCTGTTCCGGAACGCGCGAAAGACAGTATGTGCTCCGATAGTTTTCATGCATCATCCTGGGACAGAGTAAAGACATGGCAACCGTCGACTTGTGACAGACGGGCTGCATCGCGTGATGGGCGCCTGTTGCAGAGTAGAACGAAGCCGCGGTCGCACACAGGCGCGTTCCAATTCACGTGCATTCTCTGTACATTTGTAACTTGCGAGTTCGACATGTCCCTCCCAACTCTGACTCACAACGCAACTCACACATACCGGAGAGTTTCATGAAAAAAGTTACCTCGCTTTTAGTACTGCTCACCGCGTTGACGGTTAGTGCGGGCGCGCAGCAGACCTCTGCACCAACTTTCTCTCTGCCAGGCGGCGTGATCAGCGGAACTGCACAGGTGGAAGCGGCGGCCTATGGTCTGCCTGCGTACGCCATGCCGCAGTCGCGTTCCTTTGCCCCTCTGGCCCTCGACACGCTCGACGATCATTTCAAGCGCACAACGAGGTTCATGATCTATTCGTACCGTGATGCGAGCAACAACACCCTCCCTGTCATCGGTTCGAACGGCCTGTACCTGTTCATCGGTCAGAAATTCCCGATCAGCGGTTCGGCTCGCGTGCCGGGTGTGCTCATCGCGGTTGCCATCTCGCGTCCCGCCGTCACACCCGATACACTTCGCGCTATCATTTGGCCCGCCGATCCCGCAACGGGATTGCCCAACGGCCAGCTCGCCGGTTCCGGCCGTTTCATGACGGACGGCGTCGACACGAGCACAGTATCGCAGGTGTTCACCTACGTTGAAATGGAAGCCCCGACGGACGTCAGCGGCCCCTTTGTCGCAGTGGTACAGACCCGCCGCGGCGCCGCCACGGGCGACGATCTTTTTGTGATCTGGTCGAATCAGCACGGTGACGGCAAGGGCCAGAACCGCGCCTGTTTCCTTGTACCGAACGCACAGGGCCAGCTCACGGTCGGCAACCTCGGCGCCATCATCAATACCGGCGGCACACCGATCGACCTCGACGTCATGATCCTCCCGGTTGTGGACGGCAACGTGTCGGGCACCGATCGTCCCGCACCGAGCTTCGACGGCCTCACCCTTCTCGAGACGTATCCTCAGCCCTCGCAGGGCAGCTTCTTCGCGCGTTTCAGCGCAAAGCAGGCGATGTCCGTCACACTTGACGTGATCGATCCCGCAGGCCGCCTCATCGGTCAGAGCACTTCACACGAGCTCGTTCCCGGTGTCAACACGGTTCCCGTCTCGATTCCGCAGGGCACGATTGCCGCCGGCCGCTACTTCCTACGCATCAGCAACGGCGCGACCTCCTTCGCGACACCCGTCCTGATTTCGGGCAACTAGATCCTTTTTTCCTCCCAGGAGGCGGCGGAGTATCCGCCGCCTCTTTTTTTTTCGCGTCGATTCGTTATCACCGTCGACGGTGACCGTAGCGGCCGCCCCGCCCTCCCGCGCGGCGAAAACCCCGCACACAACAGTGTCAAGCAACAGGCCGGTCCCCGCCTTTCCGCGGTCAAGGAGCCGGATCCCATAATGAGAGAAATGCTCCAGGGAGGGGCGAGACACGCAGTCACACACCATCAATGCGTCTCACGCAAAGACTCCGTACTTTTGTGTACCCTGTACTATGTCATTCAAGGAGAACGGGATGAACCTGAAATCGGGATTGGTCCTTCTTGCGATCATGGCCACACTGATCGTGATCGCGCTGCTGGAACCGTGGAAGAACATCACATCGGATACGACGTCAACTGAGAGCGACGCGCGCGCCTCGGCTGTCTATCGCGAGGCGATGGAACTCTACAACCAGAATTCGGTCGAGGAGGCGTACCAGCGCTTTCAGTTACTGACGGACAATTATCCCGGTGATGCCGCGATGTGGGCATGGCGCGCCGAGGCCGCGCGTCGACTCGAAAAAAATGACGACTGCATCATGAGCGCGCGCGCGGCTCTGCGCATCGATCCGTGCAACAGCTTTGCGCACGCAGTGCTTGGTGATTTGTACAATCCCCAATATTCAACAACCGATCTCGGCAACGCGGATTCGACGTGGTCGCATCTGCTCGCGGCGGTGGACTGTAATCCTGACGAAGGCAACGCGTGGATGAGCGTATGGATCGAAGCAATGAGACGCGGTGACGCTGCGCGCGAGACACAAGCTCTTGAACGTCTCAGGAAATCCGGATTTTTTGCTGACTGCACGTACGCGTTGAATACCTGGGCGCTGCGTCTTCTTCCCCGCGATTGTATTCTTATTACAGGCGGAGATCTCGACACGTATCCCGCTCTCTGCCTGCAAACGGTCGACGGGTATCGCGCCGATGTAGCCGTGATCAACTACAATCTCCTCAATCTGCCATGGTATGTCGAACTCATGGCGACACGCTGGCAACTCCCGTTACCCATGTCGCGTCAGGCGATGGAGAACTACATCCCCGAACCCGAAACAAGCGCCGAGGATGGGACCCCTGTGTACACCATGCTGTCGGACGTGGTGCTGCGGGCGTGGAGCAAGGGCAAGGCGGCTGGTACGCTGGCAAAACCGATGATGATCGCGAGCACGTGCGACCGTGGCTTACACCGCAACTGGACCACACATCTGCGTTGCGTGGGATACGGGTACGAATGGGTGCAAAGCGGCTCGGACAAAGTGGATGCAGCATCCGTCACCCGTTCGCTCGAAGGCCTTGACGGCGTCGCGCTCGCGGGCCGGCCGTGGACCGAAATGGACAAGAGTTCCGTGCGGCGATCCGTGGCCGCGGGTTTTGCGGCGGGTCCGCCGTTGTTTGCCGGCCTCGTCGCGGCGCAGCAGCTCGCCGGGGAAGGAAAGAAGCAGGAGGCGACGGCATTGCTTGCCACGCTTCGAACATTAGCGCGATCCGCCCGCGTCGAAACAGAGTACGACGAATATTTCGGACAGCTTGAAACCGCGCTGAAATAAGTCCCTCAGCGCGTCCTGAGCAGGCGACGTTTACGGGTAGAAACGTACCCCTATCGCGCCTTGAAAATCGAAGCCAAAACCAGGCACGATTCCCAGAACGGGATTGAGTTCGAGGAATATTTCCACGGCGGAATTTTTCGGAATAATATCCAGCCCGAAGGCGCCCTTGGCTGCGATAAGCAGGTCGCCATCCTCGCGCCACCAGTAATCATCATCCCACTTTTTTCCGCGGTTCCAGATATACGTGCCTCGTTCGCCGAAGCCGACCACCGCACCGACTCCCGCGTACAGACTCACAACGCGCGAGTTGAACGCGTCGGGAAAATGCCAGAGGTAATCGGCATGGATGTGCGGATTGCCAAGATGCGACACGCCGATCGCCGCATCCCACGAGTTCATGCGGCTCTCCCAGAAGCGCAACGTCACTGCCGTCGGTTCGCCGAGCGAGAAACCGAAACCGAACGACCGCCCTTTCGGGCCCTGGGCCTGGCTTTCATTGCCGGCCACAAGAAGCGAGAAAACAAACAGCATCCATACGATGGCGGAACTACGTGAGCGGGTCATACATTCTCCAGACTGTGTAAGACGAAACATCCAAGAACAGTGCCATGCATAATGCCGCTGAAACACGCGGTTTTCCACATCCATGACAGAAGGACGTCTACAATAGCAAACACATATGATAGCTCGGTGATTCCCGGAATTGTAAAGGCCCCACCGTCGTGACGGAGGGGCCTTTGAAAGACGGGGATGAAGGGAGAAGAATCAGTTCGTATCGATTTTCCAGGTGTTGCCTTCGTGCAGGAGCTTGTCGAGATCTCCCGCGCCTTCCTTCCCGATGGTGGTATCGATCTGACGTGTGATATCGTCTTCACAGGTCGAGCGTTCGATATCGAGAAACACACCAAACGGCATCGGATAACCCGGTGCGTCGTTCATATGTGCGAGGATGAAGGCGAGTTCCTTCGACTTCTCGTCGTACACGAGAAGATCGTCCACCGAATACTCGCTGAGACTCACAACCTTCGGACGGAATCCATCGAGCTTGAGACCCTTGTCGCTTTCCTTGCCGAAGACGAGCGGTTTGCCGTGTTCGATGAAGATCGCGTTGTCGGCCTTTGTCTCCTTTTCCGTGTAGAGGAAGAAGGCGCCGTCGTTGAAGATGTTGCAGTTCTGCAGGATGTCGAGGAAGGAAATGCCATGGTGCTTGGCACCGCGCGCGATGACGTTCTGCATGTGTTTCTGATCACGGTCCATGCTGCGCGCGACGAAGGTCGCCTCGGCGCCGAGAGCCATCAGAACAGGATTGAAGGGGTGGTCCACCGCGCCGTACGGCGTGGAACGCGATTTCTGTCCATGCAGCGAGGTCGGGGAATACTGCCCCTTTGTCAAACCGTAGATCTGATTGTTGAACATCATCACGTTGATGTCGAAGTTCTTCCGACATGCGTGAATGAAGTGATTGCCGCCGATCGAGAGGCAGTCGCCATCGCCGGTCGCAACCCACACCGCGAGGTGCGGATGGGCGGCCTTCAGACCCGAGGCAATCGCAAGCGCGCGGCCGTGGATGCTGTGGAAGCCGTACGTGCTCATGTAGTACGGGAAACGGCTCGAACAGCCGATGCCCGAGATAAAGACCACGTCCTCTTTTTTATAGCCGAGGGCAGGCATGGTGCGCTGCACCTGCGCGAGGATGGAGTAATCGCCGCAGCCGGGGCACCAGCGGACGTCCTGGTCCGATGCAAAATCCTTGGCCGTATACTGCGGAGCGTCCGCAGCGGGAGTCAATGTTTTTTCGTCGGTAGACATTCTATGGCTCCTTTCACATCGATTCGAGAGTTTTCAATGCTTCTTCTTCGATCTCGGTCGGACCAAAGGGCAAGCCCTGGACCTTCGCGAACGTCTGGCCATCGATCATGTAGGTGGCCCGCAGGATGTAGGCAAGCTGCCCGAGGTTCATTTCAGGGATCAGCAGCTTCTTGTAGCTGCGCAGCACCTTCTCAAGATTCGCCGGGAACGGATTCAGATACTTGATGTGCACATGCGCCACCGACTTGCCCTTTTCCATCAGGCGTTCCGTGGCTGCGCGGATGGCGCCGTAGGTGCCGCCCCAACCGACAAGCGCGAGATCCGCGGTTTCGGGACCGAACACATCCTGATTCGGAATGGACTCGACCACCTTGGCAACCTTTGCGGCGCGCATCTCGGTCATGAACTGGTGATTTGACGGCTCATAGTTCACGTTACCGGTGATATGCTGTTTTTCGAGTCCGCCGATGCGGTGTTCGAGACCCGGTGTGCCGGGGATTGCCCAGGGACGGGACAGATCCTCGTTGCGCATATACGGTTTATAGGTTTCCGGATCGGTCGCATAGGACATGCGCAGATCGGGGAGACTGTCGGCCGAAGGCACGAGCCAGGGTTCGGAACCGTTGCCAAGATACCCGTCGGTAAGCAGGATCACGGGCGTCATGTATTTCAGTGCGATACGCGCGGCTTCGAGTGTCATCCAGAAGCAGTTGGCTGGTGACGCGGCCGCGAGGACGGGCAGAGGCGCCTCGCCGTTGCGTCCGAGAATCGCCTGGAAAAGATCCGACTGCTCGGGCTTGGTGGGCAGGCCGGTGCTGGGTCCGCCGCGCTGCACATTCACGATCACGAGCGGAAGCTCGGTCATGATGGCAAGGCCGACGGCCTCCTGTTTCAGAGCCATGCCCGGTCCGCTGGTGGTGGTAAACGCGAGAGAACCACCGAAGGCCGCGCCGATCGCGGTGCAAATGCCCGCAATTTCGTCCTCGGCCTGGAAGGTTTTAAAACCGAAACGTTTGTAACGCGACAATTCGTGCAGGATGTCGCTGGCAGGGGTAATCGGATACGTGCCTAGGAAACCCTTCAACTGCGAGCGTTCGCATGCGGCGATAATGCCCAGCGCGGTGGCCTCGTTGCCCGTCACGTTCCGGTAGGTGCCTTTCGGCAGCTTGGCCGGTTTCACATCGAAACGGTTCGAGAACAACTCGGCGGTCTCGCCAAAATTGTATCCCGCGCGAAGCGCGCGCTCGTTGCCTTCGGCGATAAGCGGATTCTTCTTGAACTTCGTCTTGATCCACTCGAGCGTCGTTTCCATCGGACGGTTGTACAGCCAGTACAGCAGGCCGAGTGCAAAGAAGTTCTTCGAGCGGGTGATTTCCTTCATCGACAGGCCGATGCCCTCGAGAGCAGCGGTTGTCATTTTGGTGACCGGCACTTCGTACACCTGGTAGCCGCGCAGCGATCCGTCTTCGAGCGGATTCACCTCGTAGTGCGCAAGCTTCAGATTCTTTGCGTCGAAGGAGTCGGTGTTGACGATGATCATACCACCCTCGCGCACGTCCTTCAGGTTCACCTTCAGGGCTGCGGGATTCATGGCGACAAGCGTATCAGGCCGGTCGCCGGGGGTATGGATGTCGCGATTACTGAAGTGAAGCTGGAATCCCGACACGCCGTACAATGTGCCGGCTGGGGCGCGAATTTCGGCCGGATAATCCGGAAGTGTGCTCAGATCGTTGCCGACAAGAGCAGTCGTGGACGTGAACTGCGAGCCCGTAAGCTGCATTCCGTCGCCTGAATCGCCTGCGAAGCGGACGGTCGCTTCATTCAACTCGACGAGTTCAACGATTTTTTTCTGCGTACCGTCGTGGGTTTCGATAGTGGTTTGCATACGTGGGCCTGGTCTTGTAGCACACCTGTGGTTCTTCTTATTTAAACGAGGTACAACGCGCGAGCGTTCCGACGCAACAGCGGACTGTTACTGGCGGACCACCCACACCTTCACCTTACCTGTCACATCATGGTGAAGCTTGATGCTGATGGTGTAAATGCCGAGCACTTTGATCGGCTCGTCGATTTCGATTTTGCGCTTGTCGATGTCGAAACCACGCTCGGCGAGTTTCTCGGCGATCATTTCCTTGGTCACGGTGCCGAAGAGCTTGTCCTCTTCTCCCACCGGCATCTGGATGGTGATCGCGTTCTCGTGTTTCTCGAGTTCCTGCGCGATGCGTTCGGCGTCCTTGAGTTCGCGGTTCATGCGCACGTGGAGGCGTTTCTTCTCCTCGTCAAGAACACGCGTGTTGCTCGCGGTCGCAACATAGGCGAGGCCGCGGGGCAGCAGGTAGTTGCGGGCGTAGCCGTCCTTGACCGAGACGACTTCGCCGATGGATCCCAACGTGGGGACGGATGCTCTGAGAATGACTTTCATATTCTGCTCCGGTGTATACTCTTTCGTTTCACTACAAGTTCGGTGGGTGATCTCACAGCACGTCGCGTTTTTCGGCGGACTCGAAGTGGCCGAAAGTCTGCGGATCGTGATCCTCGAAGAAGTCGAACATGTCGTCTTCCTGCACGCTGTGATCGTCACAATCCTCGCCGCTGAAGGCAACTCCATTCGTCTTCTGGAATTTGTTCAGGAACTGGATGCGACGCGCCTTCACTTCGAGGATGCTGCGATGGCTGCCGTCCTCCCCTTTCCAATTACGCGTCTGCAGCTCGCCTTCGATGAGCACGGCACTTCCCTTGCGCAGCCGCTGATGGCAGCTCTCCGCAAGTTTGTTCCATGCAACGATGCCGATATAGCAGACGTCCTCCTGCCAGGAATTATTCCTGTCGCGATACCGACGGTTGGAGGCGATGGAAAAGTTGACGACGGGGGTATTGTTCGACGTCGTCCGATAGACGGGATCCTTGGTGAGGTTCCCGACAATCAGGACATAGTTCAACTCGGGCATTTTCAGGTCGGCCATATCAGCTCCTGTTCCACTCGTCGCACCCCGCGCGCTGCGGGGCAGCCCGAAGGATTATTTCGCTTCTTCCGCAGCCGGAATCGCTTCGGTCTGCGCGGTGGTTTGGAGTGCGGCCAACGCGGCGCTGCGGACGCGTTTCGCCTCGAGCTGACGCTTATCGAGCTTCAGTGTGAGATAGCGCATGACGTTCTCGTCGAGCGTGAGAAAACGTTCCACGCGCTCGATGGTTTTGCCTTCCGCTTCGAACTCGAAACAGACGTAGAAGCCGTTGTGCTTTTTCGCGATCGGATAGGCGAGACGGCGGCGACCCATGCGGTCGACATTCACCATCTGGCCGCCGTTCTTCACGACGGTCTCTTCGGCGAGTTTGATTGCGTTTTCGATCTGTGCGTCGTCCAGTGCGGGATTGACGATGAACGTGCACTCGTAGTAGTTCTTCATGATGCGAGTCGTCCTTTGGACTGGTGGTACAAGCGGCCCGCCGGTGGTGCCGGCGAACAGGACTGGTAGGAATTATCAGTGTCTTTCACAACAGGCGTAAAAAAATGCCTGAACACAAAGGTACGGAGCGTTCGCGCCAATTCAAAACGGAGATTCACTCTCCGTGAAGCGGGTCACCCGCACCGTTGTAGCGATTCATGGCCGTCTGGAGACCCTCGAGCAGGGCGCAGCGAACGGCGTCGGCGGCGCGTGCAATAAGGGACGACGCTATCTTTTTTTCTTCGGGAAGAAAGGGCGAGAGGACGAAGTCCGCGGCGTCGACACCTTCGGGTACGGGTCCGACCCCGCAGCGCAGCCGCGCGATGCGATCCGTGCCCAGCGTTTCGATGATATGCTCGAGCCCGCGCTGTCCGCCGCTGCTCCCGTCCTTGCGGAGGCGCAGCGTGCCGAGGGGCAGGGCGATATCGTCGCACACCACGAGCAGGCGTTCGGGCAGGAGTTCGTCGAGATCGAGCGCCAGTTGCACGGCCGCCCCGCTGAGGTTCATGTAGGTCCACGGCCTGATGAGCTGCAAGCGCGCGCCCTCGAGGCGCGCCTCGCACAGGGAGTGGTTGAGCCGCGGGACGGGCACCGCGGCGCCGAGATCCATGGCGAGCCGTTCAATAACACGAAACCCGATGTTATGTCGGGTTTCGAGGTACTCTTCGCCGGGATTTCCGAGTCCGGCTATACAAGCGACAGGTCGGTCCGCGTCCTCAAAGGGCGCGAGTCCGAATATGCGCGGGAGCACGCGCAGGGCTTAGTCTTCGTCGCTGCTCTTGCCGCGGCCGATGACTTCGGGCTCGGTCGGACGCTCGCCTTCGGCGGCGGGGGTTTCCTGGGCGCCGCGCGAGTGCGTGACGCTGACCACCGCGGTGTCGGGATCGCCATAGATGTGCAGGTTCGCCTGCGCAAGTGATCCGAGCGTGATGATGTCGCCGATATGCATGGCGTTGATGTCGATCTCGATGTGCTCGGGAAGATCCGAGGCGAGGCACTCGACGTCGAGTTTATGCAGGATGTGATTCAGCACGCCGCCGTCGCGCACGCCGGGCGCCGCGCCGCGGAGCACGACCGGGACTTCCATGCGGATCTTCTCGGTAAGCTCGAGACCCATGAGGTCGAAGTGGGCGATCTTATCCGTCACCGGATCGAACTGAATGTCGCGGATCACGCATTTGCGGGCGGTGCCGTCGCTGAGCTGCAGATTGACGATGTGTGTGTCGGCGGTGTAGACGAGGGGACGCATGTCCAGCGCCTTGACATGGATGGCGATGTTTTCCTCGTTGCGGTGGTAATACACGCCGGGCACCAATCCTGCGCGGCGCAGTTGATTCGCGGCACTGCGGCCGTTCGGATTCCGAATCTCGGCATTCAGGGTGATTTCACTCACGATACTTCTCCTGGTTCCTATGAAAACTACATGATTTTGTCTTTGTCAACATCGAAGAGCGAACTGATCGACTGGTGCAGATGCGTGCGCTTGATCGCCTCGGCGAAGAGGTCGGCCACGGTCAGCACCTCGACGATACCCGTTTCGGACGCGGTGTCGCGCAGCGGGATGGTGTCCGTCACATATAATTTTTTGATGCCCGAATCGACAAGCCGTTTGACCGCGGGACCCGACAGCACGGCGTGTGTGCAGGCACCGAACACGTCGAGCGCCCCTTCCTTCCGGAGCGCGGTCACCGCGTTCGAGAAGGTGCCGCCTGTGTCGATGATATCGTCCACGATCAGCACGTTTTTCCCTTCGACGCTGCCGATGATGTTCAGCACTTCCGACATATTGTGCTGGTCGCGCCTCTTGTCGAGCACCACGAGATCGGCACCGAGCCGCTTGGCGTACGCGCGCGCCATCTTGATGCCGCCCACATCGGGCGAGACAACGGCGAGATTCGGGATTGCCTGATTCTTGAAATGCGGGATATAGACCGCCGACGAATACAAGTGGTCGAGCGGAATATCAAAGAATCCCTGGATCTGCGGTGCGTGCAGATCCATCGAGATGATGCGGTCGACCCCCGTGCTCTGCAGCAGGTTCACCACGAGTTTTGCGGTAATGGCGACACGGGGCTGATCCTTGCGATCCTGCCGGGCGTAGCCGAAGTAGGGAATGACCGCGGTGATGCGCCGGGCGGACGAACGTTTCGCCGCGTCGAGCATGATGAGCAACTCCATCAGGTTTTCCGCCGGCGTGAAGGTGCTCTGGATGATGAAGACATCCTTGCCGCGGATATTCTCCCCGAATTTCACCCACAGCTCACCGTCCGAGAAAGTTTTTATCTCGCAACGGCCAAGCGGCTGTCCGATGACGTCAGCAATCTGCTGGGCCAGCACCGGATTTGCGCGTCCGGAGAAAACCACCAAGTCTGTATGATGTTCGAAGTCGTTCATGGCTCTGGTACATCGTCGCTGGGGCGGGAGGATTCGAACCTCCGCGTGTCGGCTCCAAAGGCCGATGCCTTACCGCTTGGCTACGCCCCAAACGGACGGCGCAATTCCGCGCCGATTCAGCACGAACCACAAAGATAGGTTTTTCGGAAATGACAATCAAATACCGGCACAAAAATGATCACGCCGGGCACGATGCGTCCCGCTGCTCCGATGTGGGGGCAGTTCTCAGCGTCCGTCCAGCAGCCGTTCCGCCAGCCGGCGCGGCAGACCCGCTGCCACTATTTTTCGCGCTGCAACGGCCACATCGTAGTCCACGCGATGGTTGTCGTAGGTTGCGGCGACGGTGTCGAGCAGACCGTAACTGGCCCGCCAGTCGCCGTCGCGCGGTTGGCCGACGGAGCCGGGATTAATGATGAAACGTCCGGTGGCGGAGTACTCCTGCACGGCCGGTTCCAGAGAAAATATCGCGGGCTGATGTGAATGACCGACAAAGCAGAGCCGTTCGCGAAACGCCGCGGACTGCGAGCGCGCCTCGAGACCGCTGAAAAGATAGTCCCATCTCTCAGGCGAGCGTGGAGTGGAATGGACGAACAACATGCCGTCGAAGCTGATGCGGTACGGCAGACTCCTCAGCTCGTCGAGTTCCCTTTCGCCGAGTTGTTTCGCTGTCCATCGGATTGCGAACGCCGCGTTTTCGGAGAAGTAGCGCCGCTTCTCCGGTGAGAATGCCGCCTCGTCGTGATTCCCCATGATGATATCCACACCGCGCCCGCGCAGCAACGCCATACAGGCCGATGGATCGGCACCATAGCCCACCACATCGCCAAGACAGATGATTCTGTCGGCGCTGTGCCGGTCAATATCCTCGAGAACCGCCGAGAGCGCCTCGAGGTTGGAATGGATATCGGAAATAATCGCCAGACGCATAATGGTCGCGCTGTACGCGGCATCCCTGCAGAGGGGTGGGAACAAATTATGGCGGCAACCTAGAAAGCGGGAGCACGAAAAGCAACTGCGCGCATGTGGTGTATTCTCGTCGTGTTCCTGCTTCGCCCGCGGTTTTGTATGTTCATGGTTCCATGAGTGTGCGAGAAGCCATACATCCGTCAGGATCCGCGTGCCGGATCCCGAAGCGGCGAACGAGGCAGGGGTGCGCTGCGCGGTCCGCGATGACCAGCGTCTGTATCGTTCATCACGTGATCCTTGCTGTCGTCGCTATTTGTTTCGTCACGCCCAACCATCGCGGAAACGCGCAGGACCGCAACCTGGTGCATGTGGAGCATGCCGACAGTCTCGTCGGCAGCTCCATCGACGGTGTTGATTACAGGGAGCTGATCGGGGGTGTGCGCATACGGCAGGATAATGTGCGCATCAGTTGCCAGCGCGCGCTGCAGAACCTCGACGCCAACGAAGTGGAACTGATCGGCGACGTCGTCATCACGCAGGATACACTCGTTGTAAAGACGAGACGCGGCATGTACAACGGAAACGAGCGCGTGGCGTGGTCGTCGAGCGGAATTTTTCTGCACGACGGGCACACCACACTTACGGCGGAGTCCGGCCGTTACGAGTCGCGGCCAAAACGCGCGCGATTCTCGTCGCGCGTAACCGTCGACGAGCCCGACGCCTTTATCCGCTCATCCAGCCTCGTGTACGAGCGCGACAGCGCCAAGGCGGTCGCGACAGGCGAGGTCCGCGTGCGATTCAAGGGTGAAAACGTCCTGGTGACGGGCGACAGCGTGGTCCATTACATCGACAGGAAATTCACCGTGTTCACTGCGTCGCCATCGTTATGGCAGATAGACACGACGGTGGTGCGGCGCGATTCCGTGACGATGCACCCCGACTCTATACGCCTCGACACGACACACATCACCGCGCGGCGCATGGAAGCGCGGCGCGATTCCGTCAACCGCTTCACCGCCACGGGTGATGTCGCGATGCTGCGCGGAGATCTCGCCGCCCGCTGCGGCGAAACGGAATACCGCCGCAGCGACAGCATGCTTGTGCTGCGTTACGCCCCGATCGCCTGGTACGAGCAAAGCCAGATCACGGGCGATTCCATCGCGCTGTTCCTGGCCGACGGCACACTGCGCCGCATGAGTGTGATCCGAAACGCATTCAGTCTGTCTCAAAGCAAGCCCAGCGACACGGCGAGCGTGTGGCCCGAGGGACGATTCGATCAGACCAAGGGAAAAAACATCCACCTCACGTTCGTGGAAGAGAATCCCGATTCGATACGTGTGGAAGAGACCGCGGTGAGCTTGTACTACCTGTTCGACGGAAACGCGCTGAACGGGGTGCGGCGGGAGAGCGGTGACCTTATCATCATCCGTTTTGTCGACGGGGAAGCTGAAACGATACACACCATCGGCGGCGTCGAGGGCACATATTTCCCGGAAAAATTCGTGACGGGAAAAGAGGAGACCTACAATCTGGAAGGATTCATGCTGCGCGACGACAAACCCGCGCGCGCGGCATATCCCGCCATCGAGTAGCAGCCTGTCATCGCCGCTCCGCGCCTATGCGCGTGTGAGAGCGCGGACACACTCGAAGAGCATGATGCCCGTGGCAACAGACACGTTGAGTGACTGTTTGACGCCGAACATCGGGATCTCGTAGGCAAGGTCGCAGTATTCAAGCGCGCGCTCGCCCAATCCCGATACCTCATTGCCCACCACAACAACGAGCGGAAACAACGCGGGGGTCAGGTCGAAACACGAGCGGCTCGCGTTCGTGTGTTCGAGCGCCGCGATGGTATTGCCCTCGGCCTTGAGCCGCGCGAGCGCGTCTCCGATATCGGGCGCATATTCCCACGACACACTCGCGGTGGCACCAAGGGCCGTCTTCTCGATCTCCTTCCGCGGCGGGTGCGGCGTGAATCCGCAGAGAACAAGTTTCGCGACACCGGCCGCGTCACAACTGCGGAAAATCGAACCGACATTGTACAGCGAGCGGACGTTGTCGACGACCAGGGTGATCGGATGTCGCGGCGCCGTGGCGATGCCTGACACCGGCACTCGCGGGATCTCGTCGTGGAGCAGTTTGCGCAGGGCCACGTCGGATCAGATGCGCGAGCGGCGCACTTCGTAGAGCATGAGAGCGGCCGCGACCGAGGCATTGAGTGAATCGACACGACCCCACATCGGGATGCGCACCATGTCGTCGCAGACGGCGCGCACCACCGGGCGTATGCCCTTTTCGCTGCCGATGACGATACAGAGCGGACGCGCGCCGTCGGTGCCGAACAGATCGGTGCCGCCGTTGCTGTCGAGTCCGACAATCCAGATCCCGCGTTCCTTCATCGCCTCCAGCGCCTGCTGCAGATTCACGACGCGGGAGACCGGCAGATACGAGGTGGCGCCGGCGGAGCCCTTCACGACGGTTTCAGAGATCATGGCGGCCTCGTGTTTCGGAAGCACCAGGCCGTGCACACCCGCACAGACGGCTGTGCGCATGATGGCGCCGAGATTGTGCGGATCCTTGATGCCGTCGAGTGCGAGAAAAAAGGGCGCGTCCTGTTCCACCTCGATGCCGAGCAGTTCGTCGAGTTCGAGTGTGCGGACATCCTCGATGAGCGCCGCGATACCCTGCGCATGGCGCACGTCGCCGAGGCGGTCGAATTTGTCCTTGGGCAGCGTCGTGACGGGTATGCGGCGTTCACGCGCGAGCGCCTGGATTTCGCGCACCGATTCGCCATGCGTGCCGAAGCGGAAATAGATCTTCGCCACACGCCCGCCCGAGCGCACAGCTTCAATGATGGGATTGCGTCCGATGATCAGCATGATGCGAGAATACGGAAAGCGGACGTGAGAACACAGGCCGGGCGCGCCGGAGTGCGATCACGCCGGTTTTGCCTCGAGGAGCATGATAAGTCCGAAGCGCGCGCCGAGCGCGCGTACAAGCGGGCGCGGATACAACGCGCGCAACAGGCGGAACACGCGCGACCGATAGCGATCGCTCGGTTCTATCAACAAAAGATCTCCGGGTCCCAAATGCAGCGTGGCGCGCACGTCGCGGAACCCCGCATCGAGGAGCAGCGCACGCGCCTCGCGCACCGAGTACGACATGGTGCCCGGACTCTCGAGGTGTTCATACACCGCGCGGCGCGGCGTCGTAAACGGCCGCAGACGCGCGAGGCAGTGCACGGCCCACAGCATCCACGCCGTCCAGCTCGGCCGGTGGTACAACATCACCCGCAGTTCGCCGTCGGGCGCGAGCACACGGCGGGCTTCACGAAACGCGGCGGGCGGATCGGGCGTGTGATGCAGGACGCCGTACGAGTAGACGAGATCGAAGGACGCATCTGCAAAGGGCAGACGTTCGGCGTCGGCGCTGCGAAGCGTGCAGGCGGCGGGATCCATGCCGGCGGCTTCGATGTGCTCGCGCGTGCGTGATATCGCGGTGTCGGTGAGATCGACACCCGTGGCAATTGCTCCGGCACGGAGCCAGGCGAGGAAATCACTCCCCGCACCGACACCTATTTCAAGCACACGCCGGCCGGACCAGCGGCCCGCATCCTGAAATGGCAGGATCCACGGCTCGAGAGACGCGCGCGTCCCGCGAATCTGCCGGTAGTACTCCGCGCGGTCCGACGCCGTGCCATAGCGCGTGCCGCAGGTTTCCAGCTCCCAGTGCGCGCGCACGCGCTGCTTTTGTTCTTCCCGTTCCATGCTCATGCCGTCTCCGACGCATCAGCCGCGAGGCGCAGACGCGCCCCGTACATGTCGCGCAGCAGGGCGTGCGCGGGGTCGCGCAGGTGGGGATCACGCGCGACCAGCGCGAAGGCCTCGTCGCGTGCAGCGCGCAGAAGGTCGCCGTCGCGCAGCAGGTCGGCGATACGCAGCGGCGGAAAGCCGCTCTGTGCCGTTCCCCACAGATCTCCCGGACCACGGATCGCAAAATCTTCCTCCGCGATGCGGAATCCGTCGAGTGTGTCGCGCAACGTTTCAAGGCGGCGGCGCGCATTGCTTCGCGCGGCGCGCTCCTCGTCGTTGGGAGCGGAGCCGTACAACATGGCGCGATCGGTCATGAGTATGCAGTAGCCCTGCTCCGTCCCGCGTCCGATGCGGCCGCGGAGCTGATGCAACTGCGCGAGTCCGAAACGCTCCGCGTGTTCGATGAGCATGACCGTCGCGTTGGGCACATCGACACCGACTTCGATGACGGTTGTAGAAACAAGTATCTGCGTCCGCCCGCTTTTAAAGCGGTTCATCACCGCCTCCTTCTCGCGGGCCTGCATCTGCCCGTGCAGCAGCTCGACCGAAAATTCCCTGAACACCTCCGACGACAGCCGCGCGTGCTCGGTGCTGGCCGCCTTGAGGTCGATCTTTTCGGATTCGGTGACGAGCGGAAACACGATATAGGCCTGCCGTCCCCGTGTTGCCTCGGCGCGTATGAATTCATGCACCTTCGCACGATCCTCCTCGAAACGTATCGCGGTCTGGATGTTCTTCCTGCCGGCGGGCAGTTCGTCGATCACCGAGACGTCGAGTTCGCCGTACAACGTCATCGTAAGCGTGCGCGGAATAGGCGTGGCCGACATGACGAGCACGTCGGGCATAAGACCTTTATGCCTGAGCGCCGCGCGTTGCATAACCCCGAAACGATGCTGTTCATCGATGACCGCAAGTCCGAGCCGGTTGAAGGAGACGGCGTCTTCGATCAATGCGTGCGTGCCCACGACTATGGCCGCCTCGCCCGACGCGATCGCGGCATCGATGCTCGCGCGTGCGGCCGCCGCCTGCTGTCCGACCCGCAAGCACACGGGCACGGGCGTGTTCCCGAGCAGCGCGCGGATCGTGCGGAAATGCTGTTCGGCGAGCACTTCCGTGGGCACCATCAGCGCGCACTGATACCCGTTGTCGACCGCGACAAGCATGGATAGCAGCGCCACGACGGTTTTGCCCGATCCCACGTCCCCCTGCAACAGACGATTCATCGGTTCGGGCCGCGCCATGTCGGCCGCGATCTCGCGCAGCACCCTGCGCTGTGACGCGGTGAGGTCGAACGGAAGCGACGAGACGAGCGCGCGTGCGGAGGGACTTTCGCTGCGGAAGCTGATGCCGCGCTCCGTCGCTGCGCGCGCGCGGCGCTGCAGAGCAATGCCGAGCAGCAGCGCAAAAAACTCGTCGAAGACCAGTCGCCGCCGCGCCTGCTCGAGCTGTTCGAGCGAGGGGGGGCGATGTATGTGCAACACCGCGTCACGCAGAGGAACAAGTGATTGCCGCGCGCGCAGCGCAGCGCCGTCATCCGAGGCGAACGGATCGACGATACCCTCGAGTCCGTGCTGCAAAGCCGTGTGCATGAGGCGGCGGAAACCATGGTGGCGGTTGAGACCGACACGTTCAAGTTCCGCGCCGGAGGGGTACACCGGCACGATACCGCCCGTGTTGATGAACTCGAGCGTCTCCTCGTCCTGCAGGCGGTCGATGGACGGGTGTACCATGTTCGGTCGCCTGCCGTACATCGCCACCACACCCGAGACGGCGAGTGTTTCATCCTGCGTGAACGCCTTCTGCCAATACTGCAGTCCCTGGAAAAACACGAGGTCCATGGATCCGACCAAATCGCGCAGCGTCACGACCAGGCGCTTGCGGCCGCGGCCCAGAGTTACGATACCCGTGACGCGCCCGATCACCGTCACCGTTTTGTCGATGTGCTCGTCCAGCCTGGTCATCGGCACGATGGTGCTTCGGTCCAGGTAACGCCGCGGGAAGTAGTAGAGCAGATCCTCCACCGTGTGTATCCCGATGCCATGCAGCACCTCGGTGCGGTATTTTCCGACGCCGGGCAGTTGTGTGACTTCTCGGAAACGGGCGAGTATGGCGTCGGGCGCCTGCTGTGTCTTCATGCGAATCCTCAAAAAGTAACCATGATCACGGGTCGGTGCAACGGGGAACGGGGAACGGGGAATACGTGGATTGGGAGGTGTGATGCAGGGATCTTGGCGGAATCGTGCGGATTCACTATTCTGCGCGATGCCTGCCACAGAGACGTTTCGACGCAGACTGGGGATTTTCGACTTGACGATGATCGTCGTGGGTGCGGTCATCGGATCGGGGATTTTCCTCACTCCTTCCATGATCATGCGCACACTCGGCGATCCGTCCCTGGTGATCGGCATCTGGATATTCGGCGGACTGATGGCCGTCGCAGGCGCATTTACATTTGCCGAACTCGCGCATGTACTCCCGCGTGTGGGCGGCATCTATGCCTATCTCACGGAGGCCTATTCGCCTTATGCGGGTTTTGCATACGGGTGGTGCATGCTTCTTGTGATGAATTCCGGATCGCTTGCGGCGCTTTGTACCGCCTGTGTCTCGTATATCGCCTACTTCTTCCCTATGTCGGCGATCGTCCAAAAATGTACGTCTCTCGGACTGTTTTTGTTCCTGACTGCGGCCAACATTTTTGGTATCCGTCAGGGCAGTCTGATTTCGAACATATTTTCGCTCGCAAAAATCATCGGCATCGCGGTGCTTATCGTCGGAGCGATGGTTCTCACCCCTACGGCGGCCCCAAGCGTGGAGGCGCTTGCGCTGCCGTCGGGCAACATGTTATCGGCGTTCGCCGTCGCGATGGTCGGCATCTTATGGTCCTACGGCGGCTGGCAATACGCCACGTTTCCCGCATCCGAGGTCCGCTCGCCCTCACGCGCCATCCCGCTGTCAATACTTATCGGCATCACGGTGATCATCATCCTGTACCTCGGCGCGAACCTGGCGTACCTCTCCGTGCTCGGACCCGCGGGTGTCGCGCGGGAGGCGCGCGTGGCATCGAGCGTTGCCGAACTGCTTGCGGGACCCGCCGGAGGCGCCTTTATCGCCGTGTTGATCGCCGCATCCACGCTCGGCACGGCCAGCGTGTACACACTCGCCGCGCCGCGCATCTATTACGCGATGAGCCGCGACGGATTGTTCTTCTCCAAAATCGGACAGCTTCATCCAAAATATGGCACGCCGGCGGTGGCACTGCTCGTGCAATGCGCCGTCGTGGCCGTGCTCATTTTTTCGGGCTCATTCGAGGATCTCATCTCCTACGTCGCCTTTGTCGATTGGATTTTTTACGCCGCGGCGGCGGGCGCCGTGTTTGTGTTCCGGAAATCGCATCGGGATGCCGAGCGGCGCTATTCCGTGCCGGGATATCCGGTGACTCCGGCCGCCTTTATCCTCGTATCGATCTGGTTCGTGATATACCTGTTCATCGGCCAGCCCGTCAAATCCGGCATCGGGCTCTGCATCCTTCTGGCCTCGTATCCCGTGTACCGGTACAGGAGGTCGCAGTCGGGGCATGAAACCAAATCGGCCCCGCCGTTGTCTGATACATAGAACGGGCGCCTCGAAGAAAAAACTTCCAATGACCGCCCGAAAGCGTTTGCGTTTCAAAGACGTTCATCGGTAAATTGTTGCGTCATATAAAAGACAAAGGACCATTGACACGATGAAAAAAATTGCCACGATGCCCGTATTTCTCCTGAGTACGATTCTTTTGCTGTCGGCGATGCACACAGCCACGTCGCAGCTCATGAACGTCAAGGAAAAAAAGATGCTCGTGACCGGGACGCCCGGTTCATATCTCGAGCCGTCCGCCGAAGTACACAACAACACCGCGGCGGATCTGTCGGTGCGCGTGCAGCGCACGGACGTGACCATGCCGCAGGGTTGGGCGGTGTCCTTCTGCCTCGTCAACTGCTACTCGCCAGAAGCAAGCGACGTGGTCGACATCATTCCTGCGGGCGAGACCTATTCGATGAAACCCACGTTCGAGACGACGCCGGTCGCAGGTGAAGGGAGTGTGACCTACACTCTCAGCCCCGTGCAGAATCCGTCCGAAAAATACGTGTTGACCTTCCGTGCATCGACCAATTCGACGAGCACGCCCGATGTCACCACGATTCCGCGCACCGTGACACTTGCCCAGAACTATCCGAATCCCTTCTCCCTCTCGGGTTACGCGGTGACAAGCATCGCCTACGGACTCCCGCGCAACGGATTTGTGACCGTGAAGGTGTTCAACCTGATCGGCCGCGAAGTGCGCACCCTGGTGAGTGAAGTGAAACCGGCCGGATTGTACACCGCGATTTGGGACGGTCGCGACGACCAGGGCGCCGTGGTGCCCAGCGGCATCTACGTGTACAAGATCTCGACCGGATCGAGCAATCTCTCGCGCCGCATGCTTCTCTCGCACTAAGAAAAACGCGATCTTCCATGAAGGCAGTCAGAAATGACTGCCTTCTTTGTTTCTGAATATGTAGATTCGCACATGTCCCGACACGACATTCCTCACCACATCACGGCAGGCGGTCGTATTCCGCGCGTGCCCGCATTCCCGCGGTTGCTTTTGATCGTATGTGCCGCTCTCATTGTATCGGGGTGCGCGGGCACAGTCCCTGCGCCGATGCAGGGCGGCGGCGACGCGGCCGACGGCATCCGGGTGGTGACGCACAACAACACGACCTTCGATTTTCGGGACGGCTGGCGTTTGACCCTCGGCGGCATTGAGGGGAATGCCGACATACAGTCCGCCGGTGAAGCGATGATACAAAAGGACACGACACTCTCATATTGGGACGTGTCCTCGGCCGCGTCGAACTCGCGCGGGAATTCCACCTCGCGCCTCCTTCTGACCGTCCTCGGCGTAATCCTGGTCATCGGCCTGGCTGCCTTGATCCTGTACGCCGCTTTCCCCGCGACGGACAAGTAGGCGCCGCCACGCAGGCGGACCGCACGGTCATGACACACGAGACGACGTGGATAGTTGAAGGAGCTCCGCGCGGCACCGCATTGACACGCTTCTGGAACGCGCGTCCCGCGCTGGCCCGCAGTGTGTACGTTGCGGCTCTTGTGCTCGCTGTGGCGTATTCGGCCTTCCACCTGATCCGCTACGCGTCGATTACCACCGACGAGAACGTATACGTCGACAGTCCCGACGGCCTCCTGATCGTCTCGATCGTGCCTGGTGGTGTGTCGGACAAGGCCGGCCTGCAGGTGGGCGACATCATCGTCGAGGTAAACGGCAATCCGGTCCGCACCGCGGGTGAGGCCATGGTGTACATCGTGAGCGGCAGCAAGGGCAAGCGGCTCGAATATGTCGTGCGCCGCGATGGCCGCACGATCCCGATATCCGTTGTCCTCGCCGATTACGGCATCACACTCTTCACCCTCTCGCTGATTCTGACAGGCGTCGCTTTTCTCGCGCTCGGCGCCTTCGTCTCATTGCGACGGCCCGAGAGTCCGCTCGCGCGTCTTTTCGGGTGGGGCATGCTTCTCACCGGACTTTTCCTGGTGGTGAACTTCCATTACCCCATCTGGTATTACGTCTCCTTTCTCGACGCCATCAATCCGTACATCATGATGCTCTCGTACGGCTTCGGTGTCAGCGTGATGTACCACCTGTTCCTTCTATTCCCTGCGCCTCGTCGGTTGGGCATGCCACCCCGCTGGTTCATGCTGATGTTGTACGGTGTGCCCGCATTTGTGGCCCTGTTGGTGTTGCTCCGGCTGCTGCCGACCAAGCCGCTGCCGATGATCGTGTCGGTGTTCCTGCTCCTGGGCACAAGCGAACTCCTGATCCGCCGCGTCTTCCGCCTGCCTGCAAATCCCGCCTACGAGCCGTTGGCCGGACAGGTCCAGATCGCCGGGATTCTTGCAGGACTCACTTGTTTCGGTTGGATTTTTGTGCGTGAATCCTCGCTCTGGCAGGCCGTCTTTTTTCTTCAGCTCGCGGTTCCCCTGCTGCTGCTGCTCACAATCATCCGGCACCGGCTGTTCGATCTGTACATCATCATCCGGCGCGCCTCATTGTACCGTGTCGCGACAGCGGCGTGGAATTCGGGGATAGCGGTCGCGGGTGTGGCCATGGTGCTCATTCTCTCGACGACCGCGTGGGATCTGCCCGTGCTGCGATTCTCGGGCACAAGCGTGCAGGTGGTGCAGCATCGGAGTTTTCCGCCCGAGGAACGCGAGACCATCGAGAAACGCGTGATGCTCATCGTGGCGCTCGCTCTTGTGGGCGGCCTCTGGCGACTGCACCGCTCCGGGGCGCGTTTCATCGATCAGAAATTTCATCGCGGCGATTACGATTACAGGGAGGCGTTGAACAAGTTCAGCCAGCTTTCGACACAATTTTCCGATGTGCCTTCGCTCGCCGCCGCCGTCGTGCGCGACCTCCCGGCGCTGATGCATCTCTCGGGCGCCGCGTTTGCGCTGCGCATGAACGGCGCGTACACGATACACGCGTGCGAGGGGCTGCGTCTCGACCTCGACGGCGCACCCGCGCTGCCATCCAATGCCGTCTGGATAACCGAACTTGCCGGCACCGACGCGGTCGACAACATCGGCGCGCGCGCCGCGCTCGGCGAGGCGGGAGTGGAATTCGTGACGCCGGTCATTCTCGACAAACGCATCGAGGCGCTGATACTGCTCGGGGAAAAACTCTCCGGCATGAACTTCTCGAAGGACGACGTGGAACTGCTCGACAGTCTCGCGATCAACGTGGCCGACGCGCTTCTGACCATGTCGTTCTACGAGCATGCCAAGGAGCAGGCGCGGCTGCGGCGCGAACTCGAAATAGCTCGGCGCATACAGCTCAGCACGCTGCCCGCCGAGCTGCCGGAATTTCCGGGCATCGAGGTCGCCGCGGTCTCATCGCCGGCCACGGAAGTAGGCGGCGACTTCTATGATTACCTCGGACATCACGACGCGATCACCTTCCTGGTGGGCGACGTCTCGGGCAAGGGTACATCGGCGGCCTTGTACCTTTCACGCATACAGGGAATTGTTCGTGCGATCGACTCGTACGGCCCCTCGCTGCACGAGCTGTTCGTGCGCCTGAACGGCCAGATGTTCGACCATATCGAGCGGCAGGCATATGTGACAATGGCGGCGCTGCGACTGGATCTCATCCGCGGGAACGTGTCGTATCTGCGCGCGGGACACCTGCCCCTGCTCCACTACCGCGCGAGTGACGGCGCGGTACTGCAGCATCGCCCGAAGGGCATCGGAATCGGCCTCGACAGCAGCATGTTCGGCGACAATCTCGAGCTTGAAACATTTCCGATGGAAGGCGACGACGTGTTCCTGCTCGTGTCGGACGGCATCACCGAAGCGACACATGTATCAGGGGAACAGTACGGTCTCGACCGCCTGGTGACGGCCTTCCGCGCGGCCTGCGCGTTCCCGGCCGAGGGCATCAAAGCCGCCATACTCGAGGATGTCGCGCGTTTTGCCGGGAGCGCGGAACAGCACGACGACATGACCGTGCTTGTTGTGAAACTGCGCTGACAAGATCCGCGCACAGGCGCAGCGCGGTGCCGGGGAATCAGCGGGGCGCCACCTTCCACACATAGGTGAGTTTTGCATCCGCGCCGCCGCGGGGTTTGACCTCGAAGTACACCGACAGCGGGGCCTTGTCCCATTGCGCGGTCATGCGGTTAAGGAGATTTTCGAGATTCGTTTTGCGTTCGCGAGCCTCCTCGGTGTTGATACCCGAGACGGCGATGTCGACGGCGAAGAGCAGTTCGCGCGGCGCACTGCGAATCAGGTGCAGAAGCTGCAGGAAGGAGCGCGAGGTCTCGTTCACGTTCTGTTCGCGGATGAAAAGATCGTAGAAAGTCCACGACACATTACGCGCCGGATTGAGGGGTGTGCCGTCGAGAGGACTCGGATCGGATCCGTCGGCGATACCATCGTGATCCGTGTCGGGATGCCGCGGATCGGTCATGATGCCGTAGACTTCCATATAATCCGTCGCGCCGTCGTTGTCGCTGTCGGCTTTTTTCGGATCCGTGCCGAGATCGATTTCGCGCTTGTCGAAAAGGCCGTCGCGGTCGAAGTCCTCTTCGTACGGCCGAAGGAAGTGTGCAAACTCCTCGGCATCACTCAGCCCGTCGTTGTCTGTGTCGCGCAGCAGCGGACTCGACACATTTTCGAGTCCGTCGGGAAGTCCGTCGCCGTCGGTGTCGCGGTTCAGCGGATTGGTGGAACGCGCGAGTTCCTCCTTGTCGTTGAGACCGTCGCCGTCGCTGTCGGCGCGTGTCGGAAGCGTGCCGAGGCGATGTTCCTCCATATCCGTGAGGCCGTCGCCGTCGGTGTCGCGCGCGAGCGGATTCGACTGCAGGGTGTGCACTTCCTCTCCGTCGAGCAGGCCGTCCTTGTCGGTGTCCTGAATCAGGGGCGACGTGCCGGCCAGCACTTCCTCGCGGTCGTCGAGACCGACGCCGTCGGTGTCGCGCGCGTCGGGATTTGTATGGTAGGTGTCGCCCTCCGAGCGGTTCGAGAGACCGTCGTAGTCGTCGTCGCCATCCGGCGGCGGGAACGAATAGCTGAAGCCGAGCCCCGCGGTGAGATAGGCGTCGGCCGCATCACCCATCGAGTATCCGTCGAGATAATCCGTGAATCCGAGATGCAGCATCCCGTGGAAATTCAAGGCGAGATGATCCGAGAGCAGATATTCGAAATCCACCGACAGCGGCAGCGCCACCGTCCATTTCCCATACTGTTCCTGCGGTTTCGGCAGACTGGTGCCATTCGGATCTTGCGGAGTGAAATATGCGAATTCCAGACCGGCGCCCAGAAACAGTTCCGCCTTCGGGCCGACGAGACGCCGGTACAGCGCCTGGGCGCCTATCGGCGCGACAAAACACCGGAATTTTTCTCCGGCCGGGTAGCGATTCGTGTCGAACGCCACGGCGGCGTTTCCGTTGAGACGCCACTGCAGATCATATCCGCCGATATACGCCCGGCCGTACAGCGCCCCGTCCTTTCCCCACGTGCGGAAGAAGCGCGAGAGAGTGACCGACGCGCCGCTCGAGAAGCGATTGTCGGTGAAGTCGCCATAGTACTTCGTCGCATCGAGCGTCAGGCCGAGTATCCATTCGCGCGGCGGCTGCGCCGGCGCGGTTGTCTGCGCCGCGAGCACCGCGGGGAACAGGCCGAGGAGCAGGACAAGGCGCGCTGGTGTTTTCATGGTGATGTGTCCGTGTCTGGAGGTTGCGGATAGAACTCGTCATGCAGGGCGGCGATCCACTCGGGCGTGGTGCCGCAGCATCCGCCGATGAGGCGCGCTCCCGCGGCGGCCCAGCGCGCGGCTTCCTGTCTGTACGCGGCCGCGTCAATCTCTTCACACATGTGCGTGCCTTCAGGGGCGGGCGCTCCCGCGTTTGCGTACACGCCGGCGGGAAGACCTGTGGCGCGGAGCAGCGACAGCGGATACGCGGCCGCGCGGGCGCGCAGGCAGTTGACGAGGACGGCCGCAGGCGCGCAGCGCGCCACCGCATCGAGCGCTTCCGTCAGCGGTTCGCCCGATAACAGAGCCCCGTCGTCGCCGCATGTAAAACTCACGGCGAATTCCTTGCCCGTTGCCGCGCAGGCCTCGGCCGCGATGGCGGCCTCGCGCACGGAATTCATCGTCTCGGCAAGAAGAATGTCAGCGCCGAACATCGCGAGTATTTCCGCCTGCCGGCCGTGTTCCTCGCGCAACTCCTCGTCGGACGGCGCAAGAGCGGGCTGATAGCAGTCCTCGACCGGCGCGATGCTGCCCGCGATAACAACAGGGCGGAAGACGCGGTAGCGCTCACGTGCCTCGAAGGCAAATTCGACGGCCTTGAGATTCAGTTCGTCCCAGCGATGCTCGATTCCGGCCTTCCTCAGCGCGCGGATGTTCGTGCGGAAACTGCAGGTCGTGATTACGTCGGCCCCCGCCCTCAAATTCCACCAATGGATGTTCCGCACCAGATGCGGCGCGCGCAATAGACCGTTCGCCGACCAGAGCGGCAGACCTAAATCCACTCCGTGCCTGTGCAGCTCGGTGCCCATGGCGCTGTCGAGCAGAACGACGGGTTTTGAGGCGAGCAGTTGTGTGAGGGTCATGGCGGGAACGGGGACGAGGGAATAGGGACGGGGGACGAGGGAATGGGGGACGGGGGACGAGGGAATAGGGACGGGGGACGGGGGACTTTGTTAGGCGGATGCGGTTTCAGTGCTATCGGATGTTGCAGGGTGGTCCGGTTCTTCGACGGCGGGAGGGCGGAAGCCGGAAACGCCGCCCGACACAAAGGCCCGCAATGACACGGACGTGAAGCCGAGCGGAAGGAGTTCGGCCTCGCATTCCCGTTGTGTAAGGTGGGGCAGCTTCGTGCTGTCGGCCTCGATCATCGCGGCATCACCCGCGAGGTGGCGCACGCGCAGGTTATCGGCGGCATCGAAGGCGAAACGCGCGCGGAGGCGCCGCTCGGCTTCGTCGATACGGGCCAGGTGTCCGGCAGTCGCGGGCACGCCGAATTGCAGGCGCGAACGAAGGCACGGAGCGGCCGCGGCGTTCCAGTTCGGGAGTCCGGCATGGCGCGACATGGCCCGAACCTCTTCTTTCGTGTACGAAGCGAGCGGACTTGCCACACGATACTCGCGCGCGGCACGAAGGCCCACACGTGTCGGATCGATCATGTCGTCGGCATTTGTGCCGTTAAAGAGCACAACGTCCTTTTCTCCGTCCAACGACGCGTCGATGCGCCGCATCGTTTCATACAGCACGCTTTTACAGACGTAACAACTCAAACCCTCGTTGGCGATGTACACCGGATCGGCGCCCTCGTCGGTATCGACGAGCCGGAGCGGGATGCCCACATGTTCCGCGAGTTGGAAGGCCGAGGCGCGCTGTTCCGCCGAGAGTGACGGCGAGACGCCGAGCACCGCTTCACCGCTGTGCGGAAACGCGGTGAAGACGGCCTGTGCGACAAGGGCGCTGTCGACCCCGCCCGAAAAGGCCACGAGATTGCGGCCGCTCGCAGTTCCGAGTGCGCGGGTTTCCTCGAGCAGACGCTCGTAGAGTGCGGCCGGATTCATAGCGGCGCGTCCGCGCAGATGGCGGCATGAATGCGATGCGCGGCCACCGCGGCGCCGACGCCGTTGTCGATGTTCACGGCAAGCACTCCGGGCACGCAGGAACCGAGCACGGAGAGCAGCGCGTTGTAGCCGCCCGCGTTGACACCGTAGCCGGCGCTGACGGGCACGGCGATAATGGGAATGCGCAGGAGTCCGGCCAGCACCGAAGGCAGCGCCGCCTCCATGCCCGCGGCGCAAACAAGCACCGATGCGGTTCGCAGCGCGGGCAGGGCGTCGAGGGTCCGCTCGAGACAGGCGATGCCGATATCGGCCCACCGTTGTGTGTGCGAACCGAGCACGTCGCAGACGAGTTCGACCTCTTCCGCAACGGGCAGATCGGCGGTACCCGCGGTGACAACGGCCACATGTCCGGGCAGCGGGAGCTGATCGGCGGGCGCCACACGCACGGCGCGGCACAGATCGTACGAGCGCGCACCGGGAAACGCGTCGAGCACGGCCCGATGCGCATCGTCCGCAAGTCGCGTGGCGATGATGTTCACGAGCCCCGCCTCGATCATGCGGCGCGCGATGGCGACGATCTGACCCGGCGTCTTGCCCGCCCCGTAGATGATTTCCGGAACACCGGTGCGTTCGGCGCGCCGCAGGTCCACGCGCGCAAAGTCGCCAAGCTCCGCATAGGAACGCGGGGCCGCGCGCAATTCGGCCAGCGCGGCGTCGGGCGATATTGCGCCGTCGGCGATGCGCCGGAGCAGGGCGTGGATGGTATCGGTGTCGAACATCGGGGTCGGTGTCTCGCTGTGGGAAGGATGCGGAGTGCGCCGGGACAATATACTCCCCTCTCCCGAGCGCATTCAAGTCAGCGGCGCGGCTCCGTTCCGCGGAAACGGCATTGACACCCGACGCGCCACATTCTATTTTGCCGACGTGTTCTTACGCTGCCCGACATGGATACTTCTCGTGGTGTGCTGCGCATGCGCGCAGGCGCAGCGGCAGGCGCCCGTGCTGGACCTGACCTGCGACGGCTGTGTCGCGCTGCGGACGACGGAACTCGCGCAGGATCTGCGCACCGTGATTGCGCGGCCGGGTTTGTCGCGCGGCGACAGCGCGATGCGCGCCGCGGTGCTGCGTCACGCAAGCGAGCGAGGATTACGCTTCGCGCACATCGAGGCGATCGGCATGGAGATGTCGGCGGATTCCGCGCGTCTCGCGGTGACACTCCGCATCTCCGAAGGCGCGCGCGTGCTGCACGGCACTACTCGAGTCGAGGGCGCGCAGGCCGTCGGCGAAGCCACAGCGCTCCGCGCGCTCGATGCGCCCGCCAACGGCCTGTTCACCGAAGCCGCCGTCGGCGAGGCGATTGGCCGGCTCATCGCGCGGTATGAGCAGTCGGGGTATCCGCTCGTGTCGGCCCGCGTGACGGATCTGGTGATGCGGCCGGATGGCGGCGAAATACGCGCCGATGTGACCGTGACGGTGGATGAAGGCGGACTCTGGACCGTCGACACGATCGCGGTCGAAGGCAACACCGAAACAGATCCCGACGTGATCGTGCGGGAAACGCGGATTCAGCGAGGAGAATTGTTCGACGCCGAGAAGGTCCGCACCGCGCGCGCGCGTATCGAACGCCTGCGCTTTTTTTCCACCGTGGCAGAACCGGAGTTTGTCATCCGCAACGGACGGGGCGGCCTGCTTCTCCGCGTCGCCGAAGGCAGCACCAACGTTTTCGACGGCGTGATCGGCTATCAGCCTCCGCGGCTGCCGGGCGAAGAGGGTTACCTCACCGGATTGGTGAACGTCTTTTTCCGGAATCTTTTCGGCACGGGACGCCGTTTTGACGGGCGCTGGGAACGGGCGACGCGCGATGTATCGGAGTTGGACGTCCGATATCTCGAACCCTGGTTCCTGTCCCTGCCCTTGAATCTCGACGGCGGCTTCCGCGAACGGCGCCAGGATTCCACCTACATCCGTCGCGCGCTCGAGGCGCGGGCCACCTGGCTCGCGGGCGCATGGCTGAACATCGCCGCAACGGTGCAGCAGGTGTCGGTCATACCCGGCGCCCGCGCCGCGTCGTCGGCGCTCTCGGCCAGTTCCACGTTCAACGCCGGCGCCGAACTGCTTATCGACACGCGCGACAACGTGTTTGTTCCACGCTCGGGCGTGCAGTTCCGCAACAGCTACAGCGGCGGCGCCAAACGCAGCACAGCCGTCGCGACAGGCGCGCGCGAAAGCGACTTCGTGCAGCGCATCGAGCTGGATCTCTCGTACTTCCTCGAACTGTTTCCGCGCAATATCGCAGCGCTGTCGGTACACGGACGCGAATTACGCGGCGCCGCGCTCGACGCAAGCGACATGTACCAGCTCGGCGGCGCGACCACGCTGCGCGGGTATCGCGAGGAGCAGTTCAGCGGCACCCGCCTCGGCTGGGTGAATGCCGAGTACCGTTTCACCTTCGGGCCGCGCTCGTTTCTCTTCGCGTTTTTTGATGTGGGCGCCGTGTATCAAACGCCCGATCCCACGCGGCAGCGTGATGAATTCTCGGTGACGCGGCACGGATACGGCATCGGCGTGCGCCTCGAAACGGGCCTCGGTGTCATCGGCGTGAGTTACGCCCTCGGGCAGGGCGACGGGTTATCGGATGGTAAAATCCACTTCGGTCTGGTGAATGAATTCTGATGACAAAAGACTGCGAGGCGCCTGAAAAGAGTCGCCACCGCCTTCGCAGCACTCACGGAATCTGATTTTTCGAAAGAAAGGGGGCGCGTGTTGATTCATGTCTCCTGCATCCTTACTCCTGACTCCTCACTCACCCATCGCAGATCGATCTACCCATCTACCATCTACCAGCTACCATCTACCAGCTACCATCTACCCATCTACCGTGCCCCATCCCGCCGCATACCTCCACCTGACCAGACCCATCAACGCAGCCATCGGCGCCCTCGGCTGCGCGGCCGCCTGCGTGATTGCCGGGGGAGACGGAAGGAACGTGATGGTGCTGCTGCCCGCCTGCGCCGCCGTGGCCCTGATCACGGCAGGAGGCAATGCGACGAACGATGTGTTGGACGAGAGCATCGACCGCATCAACAGGCCGTCGCGCGCGCTGGCCGCGGGAACGGTGACGCGTCGGGGCGCGGTGTTGACGGCGGTTGGCTGCAGTGTTGCCGGACTCGCCAGCGCCGCTGCTTCCGGTCTACTCGCCTTCCTTCTTGCTATCGCGGGCACCGCGTTGATCCTCGGCTACAACCTGCGACTCAAGCGTGTCCCGCTGCTGGGAAACGCGGCCGTGTCCATTGTCACGGGACTGGCGTTTCCCTTCGGCGCCGCGGCCGCGGGCAACGTGTCCGCGGGTATTGTGCCCGGACTGCTCGCCGCCGCGTTTACCTTTCCGCGCGAACTGTTCAAGGACGTGGAGGATGTGGAGGGTGATACCGCCGGAGGCATACGCACGTTTCCCATCACACACGGCGCGCGCGCGGCCATGCGCTTGGCGGCCATGTGCTGTCTGCTCGTGCTTGCGGCCAGCCCCCTGCCCGCCGTGTTCGGCCTCTATTCGTGGCACTATCTCGCCGTCGTCATCGCCACAGTTGATATTCTCCTGCTCTATATCGCAATAACGGCCCTCCGCGCCGACGACGCCGCAACGGCGGGACGGCTCAGCCGTCTCATGAAAGTCGCGATGCCCGGCGGCATCCTTGCCATACTCGCGGGAACAATTCTGTGAAACCGCGCGTACAAAGGACGGAGCCGCGCGGCACGGAGGGTGATGCGACGCGTGCGGCGGCCTCGGCGACACAGACGGCTCGGCGATACTCGTCGCTCGAACTTTCGCTCTTTCAAGAAGGGATAACGCTGCTTGCGGGAGTGGACGAGGCGGGGCGCGGTCCGCTGGCCGGACCCGTCGTGGCGGCGGCCGTGATTCTGCCCGCGGATGCGGCGATAGCGGGAATCGCGGATTCCAAAACACTGCATGAACAACGCAGGGAGGAGTTGGCGGACATCATTCGAACACATGCAGTGGCGATCGGCATCGGCGAGGCCGGTCCGGAGGAAATCGACGCCGTCAATATTCTCCAGGCCACACTGCGGGCGATGGACCGCGCCGTCGCGGCGCTCGATCCCGCTCCCGACTTTCTTCTCGTGGACGGCAACCGCTACCGCCATGCCACGCTGCCCTTCCGCACCGTTGTGCGCGGGGACGCGCTCTGCCTTTCGATCGGCGCCGCATCCATCATTGCAAAGACACACCGCGACGCCATTCTGCGCGCGCTCGAAGACGCGTATCCGGGATACGGCTTCGCACAGCACAAGGGGTACGCAACACGGAAACATTTGGAGGCGATCCGGACCATGGGGTACACGCCGGTACACCGCCGCAGTTTTATCGTGAAACAATTTCTGGAACATCAGGGAGAACTGTTCGATGGAAGACAAGAATGATCTCGCCCGACTCGGCGAGCAGGCGGCCGAGGCGCTGTTGCGCGCGCAGGGTTTCGCCATTCTCGAGCGCAACTACCGTTTCGGACACGGCGAGATCGACATCGTCGCGCGCGACGGCAACACCACCGTGTTTATCGAAGTGAAGACGCGGCGCAACGATGCCTTCGGGAGGCCCGAAAGCGCCGTGACACCCAACAAACAACGCCAACTCGGCCGCATCGCGACCGGCTGGCTCTGCGACAACGGCTGGCCCGACACACCCTGTCGTTTTGATGTTGTTGCGGTTACATTTGAACGTGGCGCGCCCGTCTGCCACCACATCATCAACGCGTTTTCACTGTCCCCGTGATTGTATGACCGATACACTCGCCTCCTGGCATCCCTTCATCGTGCATTTCGCCGTGGCGCTGAGCATCACCGCGGCGCTGCTCGACGCCGCGGATTTTCTTCTGCGCAGCACACGCCTCATGCAGACCACGTTCATTCTCACGCTGCTCGCGCTACCGTGCCTGCTCGCCGCGGTGTTGACCGGGAATCTTGCGGCCGCGGGTCCGCTTGATGCCGCACAACAACACATCCTCGAGCAGCACGAGACCTACGCGAACATCGCCGTGTGGGTGTTCTCCGCCGCGGCCGTATGGCGGCTCTTCCTGCATCTGAAAAAGAAATTCAACGGTCTCAACGCCGTCATCTACGTCTTCATCATCATGCTCGCCGCCGCCAGTGTGTTTCTCGCGGCCAAAAAGGGAGGCATGATACGGCACGACGCGCACGCACACGCGGCAGGTGCCGTGCTTTGACGTTGCGGATTCGCGCTGTGTGGCGTATTCTTCACCTGTGATCCCGAAAGGAAAGGCCATGAGCGAAACTCTGATACTGCTTGTGCGGCGGGCGGCTGTGTTCACACTCTTTGCCGCGATCTCCATCGTACTGGAAACGCGGGCGCAGGAATGGGAATGGCAGAATCCCGTACCGCGTGGATATCTCGTCAACGACATTATTGCGACGGGGACGGGGACCGCAGTGGCGGTGTGCGACCGCGGTTTCGTGCAGCTCACCTACGACACGGGACGCACATGGTACTCACAGCACATCGTGTATCACGATCTGCAGCGTGTACTCGCCTTTCCCAGCGGCGACCTCATCGCCGCGGGCGAGGACGGTCTGCTGCTCACATCCACCGACGGGGGGTGGCTGTGGACCGAACGAAAACCCGCCGTGGCCGGTGCCAACGGCCTGGCCGACCTCGCGCGCATCGACGATTCGAGCGCCCTCGCAAAAACCGGACCCACACTCCTGCTCGTCACCCGCGACCGTGGCATTTCCTGGTCGCCGATACAGGTGCCGGTGACGATGAATGACCAGTTGCGCAGCATCGCCGTGCAATCGCCCGGCCGCTGGTTCGCGGTCGGAAATCGCAGCGTGTACCGCACCGACAACGCCGGGCTCGACTGGGCCGTCGATTCGTCGTACGCCGCGCGCGGCATGCAGCGCCTCGTCTTCATCGACAGCTCCTACGGCTATCAGCTCCGCGACGGCCAAGTGGTGCGCACGCATGACGGCGGCGCCACGTGGAAGGAAATGGATGTGTACGGTTTCGATTACCACCTGCGCGTGTTTGCCGGACCCGCTCTCGGCGATGCCGTGTATGTGCTGAGCGAGGGTGAATACATCGTCAACAAATCCACCGACGGCGGCGAGACCTGGAACATCAGTCTTACAGGCGCGGCTTTCCCGAACGCATATCCGATTGCCGGAAGTTTTGTGAACGCGCAGGTCGGGTACATCGCTGGTGAGGGCGGTCGCATACTGCGCACCAGCGATGGAGGGCAGTCCTGGGCCATCGTGATGGGAGCGGGATTCCTGGCCGACATCACCGGGATACACTTCACCAATGAACAGAACGGCATCGCCCTCACCTACACGAACAGCGTGCTCGTCACCTCGAACGGCGGCAGGCGCTGGGACGAGGCACAGCCGTCGACGCGATACAGTATCCGCGGGCTCTCGATGTATGGCGGACAGGCGGGATACGCCTTCGGCCTCGATGCGCAATACAGCAGCGCCCTCTTCCACACGAGCAACAACGGACACGCCTGGGAGAAAATCGGCGAGCTGCCGTTGAAGTACACACTGCTTGGGGGCGAACTGCCCGAGGGGATTCTTGCGCTGTCGCGCGATACCATTCTCGTGGGAAGTTCCGCGGGCAACCTCTACCTGAGCAGGGATGCCGGCGCGCAGTGGGACTCGATCTATGTTTCCGACGAATTCCAGTTCCAATTCGCTGCCGGAGAATTGCTGTACTTCTTTTATCCGGCCACGATACTGTTCACGGGCAGCGGTGGTGTCGCCATCAGCACCGACATGGGAGAGAATTGGACGTATCACCGGAGTCCATCGAATTCCTACCTCCGCAATGTGCAGTTCTTCTCGCCGACCGACGGCGTGGCACTGGCATCGGGAACATCGTCGGGCAGCGCGACCTTCACCACGAACAGCGGGCGCACCTGGAACACACGCGGCAGTGAACGCGGCTTCGAGCGCCTGTTTTTCTTTGACGCATTGAACGGATACGCCACAAAACCGGTCACCACAGGCCGCACGGGCGTGTACAGCACAAGCGACGGCGGGACGTCCTGGTCGGTCTCACCGATGAAAGAAGGCGTGTACTGGAACGGCTGGTACTGGTTGACGCGCCAGAAGGGGTGGGCGTACGGTCCGGGCGGCGAAATCCGGCACAGCGGCACCGGCGGCAGCACGGGCCTCGAAATGCCCGCGCCAGCGGTCATGGAAATCGGAGCACCGTATCCGAATCCCGTCGTCTCCACGCGCCACGCGGCGCTCACCATCCCTTTCGCGCTCGGAGCCGGACCCGACCGCTCCGTCTCTCTGTCATTGAACGACATGCTCGGCCGGCGCATCGTCTCCCTGCCCGAGGCAATTCGCCAGCCCGGCCGCCACGCGGCCGTGTTCGATCTCCGCACACTTCCCCCCCTCGCGCCCGGCCTCTATCACGTGCGCCTCCTCTCAGGCGCTGTTGCCACAAGCCGTGCAGTCGTAGTGACACAATAACGGACAGCGGGAGAGCGGGACAGCGGGACAGCGGGAGAGCGGCCGAAGGCCGCAAGAAAAAACCTCCGTTTCCTCCGTTCCTCCTGTGTGCCGTTTTCTTCGCGCAACACTCTATCATGCGACAGCGGGACAGCGGGACAGCGGGACCACGACCCTGTGTCTCGCTGAGCGTAGTCGAAGCGCGACGGGACAGCGGGAGAGCGGGACAGCGGGACCACGACCCTGTGTCACGCTGAGCGTAGTCGAAGCGCGACGGGACAGCGGGAGAGCGGGACAGCGGGACAGCGGGACAGCGGGACCACGACCCTGTGTCACGCTGAGCGTAGTCGAAGCGCGACGGGACAGCGGGACAGCGGGAGAGCGGCCGAAGGCCGCAAGAAAAAACCTCCGTTTCCTCCGTTCCTCCGGTGTGCTGTTTTCTTCGTGCAACATTCTATCGTGCGACAGCGGGACAGCGGGAGAGCGGCCGAAGGCCGCAAGAAAAATACCTCCGTTTCCTCCGTTCCTCCGGTGTGCTGTTTTCTCCGTGCAACACTCTATCGTGCGACAGCGGGAGAGCGGCTTCTTGCTTCCCTACACCGTACTCACTAGGTTGCCCCATGCTGTTCCGCGTTTTAACGGGTTGAGGTGTTGGATGAGCAGTACTCGAAAATTTCAGGGGTGCGATGTGATGCTCCGCGCCGCCGTGTTGGGCTTTATGGTGCTTTGTGTTTGTACTCCGGCACTGCTCTCCCAATACCGTGAAATTCCCTTGCCGTACCGCGACACCACACGTGTGAAGGTGCAGTTCCTCGACTCACTGCATGGTTGGGTGGTGAATTATCGCGGCACAATTCTCCGCACAACGGACGGCGGAGTACAATGGACCGAACACCACTTCACCGCCGATTCCACCATCGATGATCTGGAATTCGTGGATCAGAGGAACGGATGGTTGCTGTTTTCGACAAGACCGCCTGGGAGTAATTCAAGTGTTCATCGCCTTTATACAACAAGCGATGCCGGAGCGTCCTGGGTGAAGGTGCCGATTTTTCCGGACACGATGCGGCCAACAGCGCGGCCAAATGGGGGGTACTGGAGGACTCCGTTCTCCCGTATCGTCCCTGCTCGAAATATCGAATTCGTGGACAGCAATACGGTGTACATGGAATCAGCTTCAAGGAAATCGATAATGTTCTGGCGTACAACAAATCGCGGGCAAACATGGGAAGAATTGCGCAACGCTGCGTATGATGCGACGCCTTTTAATCAAACAATCCATCACTTGGAAGTCCTCGACTCCCTCCATTGGTTTATAGTGCACACATACCCCCTCATTCAAACTCCCCTACCTGTGATTGTAACAACGACGTCCGATGGAGGTGGAACCTGGGAGATAACGGGCTACTGGGATGATGAAATCGTGTTTAATGTGTGTCAATCGGGGCCACTTATGTATACGATATTTCCACGTCCGGAGAGAGAAATATCCTTTCCTTATGCACATACGAAGTACACCATGGACGGCGGAAACACCT
>JACRFB010000015.1 GCA_016218045.1 Ignavibacteriota bacterium | reverse complement strand
TTGGGCAAACAGAAATCTAAACACCACGTGCGAGGCTTGCTATGTTAAACATCGGGTCTGTCCCGCTCTCCCGCTGTCCCGCTGTCCCGCTCTCCCGCTGTCCCCAGAGTCGTCGCGCTTCGACTCCGCTCAGCGAGACACAAGGTTACTGTCCCGTCTCACGTCTTCCGTCTCACGTCTTCCGTCTCTCCCGCTGCCCCAGAGTCGTCGCGCTTCGACTCCGCTCAGCGAGACACAAGGTTACTGTCCCGTCTCACGTCTTTACGCCTTCACCTCTTTACGCCTTTAAGTAAGACGCTCAAGAATTCCGTCGAAAAACGTTTGATACGTAGAGCATCATTATCCTATATTCCAGTGGCAAACTATCAGTCTTGTGAAAGGGCCCGCTCCCGCGCAGATATACCCGCAGTACACTATGATTCCGGAGGATGCTTATGTCCGACAGTTCACGTCCGCGATCGCGGCGCGACTTTCTGAAGGCCGGTTCCGCGCTTGCGGGACTGACAGCGCTTCCGGTCCCGCTCTCCTCCCTTGCCGCCACCGACGCGGCGCCCGACACACCACACACCACAGCGTATAAATATCCGAATCCGGGACGTATCGTCATCGTCGAACACCCGAATGCCGTGTCGGGCTACAACAACGTGAACGCGGCCGTTGTGCAGTCCATGTTCGACGAGGGAATCATGCAGCTCACGGGCATCACGAGTTCGCCCGCGTCTGCGCTGGCGTCGCTGTTTCCCGGACTGACCACCTCCAAAAAAATCGCCATCAAGCCGAATCTCATCAATTCCTCGGTGCCGACACGCAAGGAGTTGCTCAAGGCCGTCATCACACGGCTCGTGCAGATGCTGGGCGGTTTTCCCGCCGCGAACATCACCGTGTACGAGCGCCATTCCATGAGCGCGGGCGGGTACTCGCAGACCTACTTCGGTCAGCAGGTCAATCTGGTGGTGGACAGCAGCTTTCCGAATCTTGGCTACACTATCCTGTGCAACGGAAAAAATCGACCGTACAGCAAGTCGCTCTACGAGGCGGATTATCTGATCAACATGCCCGTGGCGAAAGACCACAGTTGCGGATCCGGACTGAATTTCACGCTCTCGTTCAAAAACCATATGGGCACCGTGAATCCGGGCGGATCACTCGGCATTCACTGCGATAAAACCGCGGTGATGGACATCATGGCCAGCAGCGTGATGGTGACAAAGCAGCGGCTCGTCATTCTCGACGCGCTGTATGCGATTTACAACGGCGGCCCCAGCGGATCGCCGCAGGCCTCGCCAAAAAAGATCATGCTCTCGCAGGATCCCGTCACCATCGACGCGCAGGGCCGCATCCTTCTCAACGCCCTGCGCACCGCCAACAGACTCTCCGCCAAATCCGGCACATACATCGATGAAGCCGCGGCAACGCCCTACGAAATCGGCATTGCGGATCCCGCGCTGATGACCGTGATTCCCGTGCTGCTGCCCGTGCGTCTCACCTTGTTTACGGCCTTTGTGGAAAACGAGAAGGTGCGCCTGCGCTGGGCCACGGAGAGTGAAACAAACAACACCGGATTCGGCATCGAACGAAGCAGGGACGAGGGCGCGACGTGGATGCAGATCGCGTTTGCGAAGGGCGCGGGCACTACCACGGTGCGGCAGGAGTATTCCTATCTGGATGAAGACGCGGGCACACCATCTTCGCCGCTTCTGTACCGGCTGAAGCAGATCGACACGGACGGGCGCGAGGAATACAGTCCGACCGTCGAAGTGCGCACCGAGCCCGTCGAGGACGGCTGGACCATCGATCAGAATTACCCGAATCCCTTCTCCGGCAGTACCGACATACCGGTGACACTTCCCCGGTCCACCTTCCTGCATCTCGAGGTAATCGACACAAAAGGCGGGCGTGTCGCGGTGCTCTGCGACCGTGTGGTGGATGCGGGTCAGACGTATTTCACCTGGGAGGCAAAGGATGTTGCCGCCGGTGTGTACATCTGCCGGGGCACGGCGGAAGGCCGCACCATACAAATCCAGCTCATCAACGTTCAATAGGGCCGACACGATGGACGACAGTATGAACGGACGCCGACGATTTCTGACAGGCGCTGCTGCAGCCGTACTTGCGGGCTCGCTTCCCTCACGCCTCGCAGCGACACTGCCCCCCTCAAAAGCGGCCGCGTATAAGTACCCGAATCCGGGACGCATCGTGACGGTAACACATACGGGTGCGGTGCAGGGGTATAACAAGGTGAGCGAACCCATCGTGCAGAGCATGTTCGACGAGGGCATACAACGTTTCACCGGCATCACCTCGTCGCCCGCCGACGCGCTGGCCTCGTTGTTCCCCGGCCTGACGACGGCAAAAAAGATCGCGATCAAACCGAACCTCATTAATTCGTCGGTCCCCACGCGCAAGGAACTGGTCAAAGCGCTGCTCACGCGGCTGGTGCAGATGCTCGGCGGCTTCCCCGCCGCCAACATTACCCTGTACGAGCGGCACGCGGCGCGCGACGGCGGCTACAGCACATCGTACTTCGGCGTGAACGCGGGGTATGTGCAGGATGCGAGTTTCCCCAACCTCGGCTACACCATCATGTGCGACGGCAAGGCGCGGCCGTACAGCAAGACGTTGCACGACGCCGACTACCTCATCAACATGCCGGTGCTGAAGGATCACTACTGCGGAATCGACTTCACACTTGCGTTCAAGAATCACATGGGCACCGTCAATCCCGGCGGCTCTCTCGGCATCTGCAGCAACAAGAAGGCCGTGCTCGACATCATGGCAGATCCGGTGATGGTACAGAAGCAGGTGCTGGTGGTGATGGACTGCCTGTTCGGCGTGATCAACGGCGGTCCCGGTGGCAGTCCGCAAATTTCCCCGAACACGATCACGATTTCGCAGGATCCGGTGACATCGGACTACTTCGGACGCTCGCTCATCAACGACGGACGCAAGAAGGCCGGCTATTCGACCAAGGCCGGCGGGTACATCGAGGAGGCCGCCGCGGCGCCGTATTCCATCGGTGTGGCGAATCCCGCGGAAATGACCGTGATCCCGATTTCGATGACCACGGGAATACACGAGTCGCAACCCGATCTCGACTGGACCCTGTCCGACTGCTATCCGCAGCCCGTCTCCACTCGCGCCGAATTTGTACTGGACCTTCCGGCGTCATCGACCGTCCGCGCAGGCGTATACGACACGCGGGGCCGGCTGCTTGCGACAATCGTCGACGGTTCACTCGCGCCGGGATCACATATCCTGCACTGGTCGCCGATTTCGCAGCCGCACGGCATGTACATCCTCCGCGTGGACATCGGCGGCAATACCGTGACGCGCAGTTTCCTTCACGCACTCTGATTCTCCCACCTCCAAACATCCTTCCCCATGCGACCGAGTGTCCTTCTTCTCGTGTTCTGCTGCGCGGTGCTTGCCGCCTGCGACAAATCCGAAACGCCCTCGAACAACACCGTGGTTTCGATTACCGACCTATTGCCGCGCGACAACGAGATCAGCGGCTGGGCGCGGGGGTCGCGCGCATGGGTGGCGCGGAACAAGGACGATTTGCAGCGCGAGATCGACGGAGGTTTCGAGATTTACACAAAGAACGGATTTGTCGAGGGCGCGCTGCAGAATTACACAGGGACGGTAAACGGACAGCCGGGCATCGAGTGTGACGTGGAAGTGTACGATCAGCACAGCGCTGCCGAAGCCGACGCGCTCTTTGATGATCCCGAAAAGGCCTTCTCGAGTCCGATAACACCCACGCGTCCGCCGTCGACCAAGGCGCAGATTCAGAAGGACGTGTTCTCGTACCGGATGAAATTCACCAAGGGGAAATACTTCGTCGCGATAACGATCGGAAGCCCCGACGACAAGACGCAGGAAGTGATCGAGATCTTTGCGACAAACATCGCGGCGAAAATCAAATGAACCGCCGCTCTTTCCTGCTATCCTCACTCCTGGCGGCGCCGGCTCTTCGTTCCCTCGACACACTCGCGCAGGGGGTGATGAAGGATGAACCGTACGACCTGGCCATCGTGCGCGGCAGCGACGTGGCCGCGAATGTGACGGCGGCCGTGAACGCGGTTGGCGGGATGTCGGCCTTTGTGAAGCCCGGCAACGTCGTGTTTCTGAAGCCGAACATGTCTTTCCCGAATCCGCCCGAATGGGGAACGACAACACATCCCGAGGTGATACGCGCGGTGGCCGCATTGTGCGTGGCTGCGGGCGCGCGCCGCGTGGTGGTGGCTGACTTCCCGATGAGCCGTGCAGCCCTGTGTTTTGAACGCAGCGGCATGACGGCGCTGGCCGCCGAGTGCCGCGATTTCACCTTCGTCGAACTCAACGACGAACATCAGTTCGAACCTGTGACCATCGACGGCGGCGAGGAGGTGAAGGAGCTTCTCATACCGAAGCTCGTGCGCAAGGCCGACGTGTTCATTAATCTGCCCACGGCAAAAGTGCACTCCGCAACAACGGTAAGTTTCGGACTCAAAAATCTGATGGGATTGTTCTGGGACCGCATGCGCTTTCATCGCGACTTCGATCTGCATAACGCCATCGTGGATCTGGCGGGTGTGCTGCGACCGCAGCTCACGATCATGGACGCCACCTACCTGCTGCTCTCGAACGGTCCGCAGGGACCGGGCAAGGTGGAGCATGCCAAGACCATCGTCGCCGGAGCCGCACCCCTTGCAGTCGATGCGGCCACGTGTTCGCTCGCGTCCTGGAACGGCCGCAGCACCGCACCCGCATCGGTGAAACATCTTGCGCGCGCCGCCGAACGCGGACTCGGCTCGCTCGACATCTCGCGCCTGCGCATTCACCGCGCGGGCTGACATCCCGGGCTGTTTCCGCCGCCCGCCCTGCCCTGCATGAACTCCACCATACCCTCCCGCCGCCTCCGGCCATCAGCTTTTTTCATCACTCTCCTCGTCTGTTCCTGCTTTGCGCTTCCAAGCGCGCGGTCGCAGGTACAGAGGCAGTCGCCCACGCGCACAAGTGACGCGCTGCAACTGCTCGACGCGTTGTGGGTGGGCGGCGACCGCGGCCTGTTTCAATATCGAAGCAGCGAGAACGTGTGGTCAGCGCGTGGCGCGGAATCGGGACTGCCCGAACGTGTGACGCGGCTCTTTGCCGACGACGACGTCCTGTGGATAGGAAGTGATCACGGTGTAACGCGCCACGACGTGCGCTCGAATGCCACCACCGCGTTCGACACGACACGCGGCATCCCCGCGGGCCGCGTGCGCTGTTTCGCGGCGGAGCCCGATTACGTGTGGGTCGGAACCGAGCGTGGCGCAGCGCGCTACGACAAACTCATCGAGCAATGGCAGACCATCGACGCGCGGCACGGACTCACAGGCACCGCGGTGCACGCCATCGCACCGCGCGAGGGGCGCGTGCTGCTGGCCACCGACAGCGCCGTGTGCGAGTACGATCCGCGCTACGAAAAATGGCGGACATACAGACCCGAAACTCCGGAACCCATACGCGACGCATTTTTTGCGGGCACATATCTCTGGCTGCTGCTCGATTCCGAACTGCTGCGCTTCGACGCCGCGTCGAATGTGTTCCAACGCTACACACTCGCGGCGCTCGGCGGCGCGGGCGCCGTTCGCAGCATCTTCATCGACGGATCCTCGTTCTGGCTGCAGACCGCCGATAATCTCTGGCAATACGACACGCAGAGCGACGCGGTGCGTCCCTTCCTCGAGATCACGAATCTGCCCGACCGCGACATTCAGGCCGTGGCGGTCGTGTCGGCCTCGAGCATCTGGTTCGCAACAGCCGGCGGATTGTCGCATTACGAGAACCGCACCCGCGGCACGAATCAGGGAAAGTCGTGGACGTACCTCACTCGTGCGTCCGGAGTGCCCTTTCAGCAGTGTTCCGCGCTGTATGCCTCCGGCCAGAGCATCGCGGCGTTCACCGACACATTCATCGCCACATTCACCACCTCCGATGCGCGCTGGAACACCTTCCCGCTTCCCGAAGTCCGCGGATCCGGTGGCCAGGACCTTCTGCAATTCGACAACACCTCGGGCACGATGCTTCGCTTCGGCAAGGACGTGACGCTGTCCCTGGGGGGATCGCGCGCCTCGTTTCTGATCCGTGACGCGTTTACTTCCCGCGCGGAGACATCGAAGAACTTCGATCTGAAAGCGCGGCTCGATCTCGGCGGCGGCCGCACCATGACGGCCACCTACAACGACGTCGATTTCAGCGATGTGACCTATGGCGTCGAATATCGCGGAGCGTCCGACGACATACTGCAGCTCGCGCAGGCCGGGGATTTGCGCGTGGAGCAGGGCGCGCGCAGCATACTGCAGCCCATGGGTTTATTCGGCGCGGGCGCGCGCGCGGCCTTCGGTGAACGGACGGCGAAATACCGGCGGCCCCTCGTCGAAATAACGGCCGCGGGCGGGCATCAGACCACCGCGCGCACCACCGAAGCGTTTCTCGGCAGAAACTCCGCGCGTATGAGCCGCGTGCGAACGCCATGGTATCAGCGGCGCAAATACTTCCGCCTCGATTCGTTACAGAACGATGTACGCGTGGAGCCGGAGACCTTCGAGCTGTTCCTCGATGTCGATCCCGCCACACACGAGCGGCGCGGTGGCACCTCCGACACGGTGATCGCCGGACGCGTCGGACGCTGGCTGCGGCTGCTGCCGATACAGGATTTCACACTCGACGCGGAACGCGGCATCGTGCGCCTGCGCAACGAGGCCGGCACGCGCACACTTATCGCGCGCGCCGTGATCGACGGCCGTCCCGCGGACGTCGTGCTGAACACCTCCGCGCATACAGCGCACGAGATGCGCAACGTGTACGCGCTCGGTGTAACGGGCATCGTGCCCTCCTCGCTCCGTTGCAGTGATTGGATGCTTGCGCCCGAGTACGGACTCGACCGCGACCGCGACGGACTCATCGATCACGAACACATGGATTACGACGAGGGTGTGCTGCAATTTCCTGCGGCGCGGCCCTTCCCCGCCGACACATACAGCGACACCGCCTCCACAGGCGGCCGGTTGATGAGTTTCGGCTTTCTTACCAGCACCTACAGTTATGCACTTGCGCATCCCCGCCTTGTGCGCGGTTCGGAGTTGGTGCTTGTCGACGGACTGCTGACCCGCGCGGGCGAGGATTACGTGCTCGACTACACAAGCGGCGCCCTCTCGTTCACACGCGACGGCGTGGTGCACGACGACAGCCGCATCGAAGTGACATACGAATATGTGTCGGTCGATGACGAACGATTGTACGCGCAGGCATCGGTGACGGTCTCGCCGTCGGATCTGCTCCAGGGCTCTTTGACAGGGGCGGCATTCACCACGGGTCCCAACAACGTGCCCACCACCGTCGTCCACGCGATGGCCGACGCCCGGGTGCAGAGCGGCGGATTCGACGTGCGCATCGCTCCCGAATTTTCGCGCAGCCACACCGCATGGGACATGCCCGGCGCACCGCCGTCCGATGGAAACGCCCTTGCCGTGGTTCTTGCCGCGAGTTATGGACCGGCCCGCCTGAATGCGGCGGCCCGCCGTCGTGACGCCGGGTATGTCGGAAATTTCAAACGCTGGTATTCCTTCGGCGACCTGCATCAGAGCGCCAGTGTGCAGGGTGAAGTGGACGTGTTTCCGCAACTGCGCCTGTTCGGCAGCTACCGTCTTCGCGGCGGTCAGGAACAATGGGATCCGAATGATCGTCAACTCGACGCGGGTGTGAAGTGGTTCGATCCGGCCTACCCGTCGCTCACACTGCGCTTTACACGCGGTACAGAGGACGCCGCTTTCCTCCCGCTGCAGCACATGTACACCCGCGCGGGAAGCGGACAACGTTCCGCGCTGCGAGCCGACGTGCAATACGTGCTGCCCGAGACCGCTCTGCGCGCAAGCGGACTCTCGAATGCCAGTCTCATCTCCTACCTCCGCTACGGCGAGGAAGAGAATCCCTCCGTGCCGTACAGCGCCTGGACCACGCTGCCCGCGACCTTCCGTTTCAACAACACCTACGTGCGTGTCACCGTTGCGCCGCGCCCGATGTTCACGTTCACCACGTATTATCGGGGTGATGAACACCGTGCTTCTCGCTTCAACGGGGAATGGACGCGTGTGCAAAGTCTCGAGCGCCTCTTTCTCGACGGTGTGATGGAACATGTGCCGGGCCTGTCGCTCTCGGGCCGCTACACCGGCGATGTGCTTCAGTATGGATTGCCCGGTGCAGCCGGACGCACGAACAGCGCCGTTACACGCGTCCTGCAACTCGGCACTCGGTTTTCGCCCGGAACGATTCTCGCGTCGCTCAGCGACTTTACCGTTGAAGTGAATGTGCGCCGCGATACACGCCGCAACACCGAGGACGGATCCGCGAGCGAGATGTTCCTCTCCCTCTTCACCGGCTCCGATGGACGGGAAGCAGGAAGGAGCAACACGGATTTTCTCGAGACAAAATTGGAATGGCGTCCCACGCCCGGCTTTCTCTCGGTGACCACGGGACGTTTCACCGGCGGAAAGATGGAAGAGGGACGGTGGTATTTTCTCGACATGCGGCGTGATCTGATACAACGTCTCGATCTGCACGGGGACGACGCGGCGCTGTATACATTGCAGTTCAGCGTACTCGACGGGCGCAATCCCGTAAGCGAGTTTGTGCGTGTCGCGCCCTTTGTGTTCACCGAACACCGTCTGCACCGCACCCTGCTCGGACGTTTCACGTTCGGCGCCGGATTCGAGACACGCACGGAAGGCCGCCGCGTGCAACGGGCGACCACACTGTCGCCCGGACTCAGTCTCACCTTCTCCGTGCAGAACAGCGGCCTGCTCCCGCGTCTCGAGCTGCGTTACGATCTCGGTCTCGGATACACCGATGCGCGCAGCGAGAGCCGTTACGGTGACACCTACGTCTCGCGCGGCATGAGCAACGGCTTTTCGCTCGACGTGTATCCCTTCGGTGCTTCCTACCTGCGTTTCATGCTCAACAACTCACTCACCGCAACCTCCGGCAGCACAGTCTCAAACACCACTGCCACGGTGCAGGCAGTTGTTCAGTTGTGATGACGTTGTTGTGTGGATTCTGCCCGTGGGATCTGGTGATGGTTGAATGTTGAAAGTAGCAATGTAGCAATGTAGAAGGTAGCAAGGTGGCAATGTTGAAGGTAGCAAGGCGGAAGGGAGAAAATTGAACTCGAGAGCATGAAACGGTCGCTCCGCTGCTACTTTCCACATTCAACATTCTTTTACTTTCCACTTTGCTACTTTCCACATTCTACAATCTTTTACTTTCCACATTCTACAATCTTTTACTATCCACATTCTACAATCTTTTACTTTCTACTTTCCACCTACGGGAAACGGGCTACAAAGTCCTTCAGAAAACCCTTCACGAGCGAGGCATCTGTTGCGGGATACACACCGAGCAGTATGCGGCCTTTGACGAGTAAGACCACGTCTTTCGCTTCACGGTGTTTGCCTGTGAGAACCGACGTGCCGAGCCCCGCGTAGGCCTTGTCTTTCGAGCCGGGCTGCGAGAGCGCGGGCCGCAGGCCTTTGAGGCGCGTTTCCGCTGACGCGGGTGTATCGGCCTGACTGAAAAACGCGGTCAACGATTTGCCCTTCACAGTGTACTGGGCCGTGTAGGTATCGCGTAATTCGTTTCTACCGAGATAATTCTTTTTCTCGAAGGTCTCTGAATTTTTCACCAACCCGCCAGGAAGGAAATACGCGAGCAAGGTGGGCGCCTTTTTAAACGTGCCGATATTGCGCGACACGATGTCGGCCGCCTTTTTCATTGCGGTGCGCGTATCCTGATCGTCGCTGAAGGCCGAGATCTTGATATAGTTTTTCGCCTGATAAAAATTCAGCGAGACACCCTCCTGATAACCGCCGGCGCCGATGCTGATGAACTTGTACGACGGAGCCCGCTCGCGCGCGTACAGGCCAAATGCGCCTTCGAAATCCGCAAACTCGTACACGTCGATCACCATACTCTTGTCACCGGCGGCAAGATCCACTGTCACCACTTCCTTGAAGCCGTAGTCGATATACACGTCGGCGCCCCCGTTAATGTATTCCCAGAGCTTCTCGGCTTTGAACGAGCGTGGCTCCCCTTTGCGCGTCCATCCCTTCACCTCGTTGTCTTTCGGGAGGAGGCGGAAATTGCCGGAGGGTTGGGCATGGAGCGACGAGAGAAGGACACACGCCAGGAGTGCTGCGAGTATGTGTTTCATGAGGCGGATGGTTTTTGTGGCTGATTCGTTTTCAGCAGAATGCTGTTTTTCGGATTGCGCGTCTCGCCGACACTCGAGATGTAAATGGCCGGCTGGCCCTTGATCGGACACGCATACGTGCATGCGCCGCACCCCACGCAGAGCTGCGGATCCACATGCGGGCGCTTCAGTGTGACGTATTCCCCGGCGCGGTTCACCACTTCGACCTGCTCGAAATAAATCGCCTTGGGTGACGTCGGACACCATTCTTCACACACGATACATTCGGTGGCCATCGCCCACGGCAGGCAGCGGCCCGTGTCGTAAAACGCCGTGCCGATGCGGAGCGGCGGACGCGTGTCGTTCTCCGCGCCCTTCACATGCACCCAGGCCTTTTCACGTTCGGTGATCTCGTCGATGGCGCCTGTCGGACACACCGTACCACACAACACACAAGTGGGTTCGCAATAGCCGACGCGCGGCACGAGCATCGGCGACCACACGCCCTCGAAGCCCGCCTGCAGGAAGGTCGGATGCAGCGCGTTGTTCGGACACACATTCATACATTCGCCGCAGCGCACACAGCGCGCGAGGAAATCCTTCTCGGGAAGCGAACCCGGAGGCCGCACCAACGAGGGATCGGCTGCGCGTGTCACACCGGTCTCGGCGCGCATCAGAGGTATGGCTGCAAAACCCGCGCCGACGGAGGTCAGAACAGCGCGTCGCCCCGCGTCCACATCCTGGCGCGATTCTTCCTGCACAGGGAAGAAACGGAATTCGATGCCCGCCTCGGGGCAGGTGGCGACGCAGTTCAGGCACAGGTGGCATTCGCTCTGCCTCCACGTGTATCCGGGCTGCGGATCGTCCGCACCCTGGCACTCGAGCGCGCAGCGGTTACAGTCGGTGCAGAGCGAGTGGTTTTTCTGCATGCCGAAAATCGCGAAGCGTGAGAAGAGGCCGAGCAGCGCGCCGAGCGGACAGAGACCCCGGCACCAGAATCGCGCGATATAGCGGTTCGCCACAAGCACCGCTGCAAAGAGCAGTCCCACAATCAGCGCGCTCTGGAATATCACCGGTTTGGCGCGCAGTACCGCGTGCTGCAACAGCCACTCCGTCCCGTCAAATATCGGATTCGCAAATCCGAATATTCCGGAACCGCTCAGATCGGCGGCGCCTTGAAAGGCGGTGTTCCAGGCGGGAAGCACCGCCAGCGACATGGCGCGCGTCAGGAAGGCGATGGGATCGAGCCAGCCCACTTGCAGTGAGCCGAAGACCGCCGCACCAAAAAAGCCCGCGAGACCGTAATACTTCCATCGCTGATATGGCCGGTAACGGTTTGCGTCGAGACGCGCCCTGCCCTTCGGCCTGCCAGCGCGTATGCTGCCGACGAGGTGATTGATTGTGCCCATCGGACAAATCCACCCGCAGAAGAAGCGGCCGATAAACACGGTGCCCGCGAGGATGAGAAGCGCCCACAGCATACCCTCGTACAGACGGCCTGTTGTGAGGATGGTGTAGAGCGCCAGCAACGGATCCGCCTCGAGGAAAAGCCCGACGGGCGCGCTGATTGTCGGCAGCGCATCGGGCGCTCCGATCGCATCCACGCTCGTCTTCAACAGGAAGTAGATGAACAGCACGAGGAACAGTCCCTGCGACACGCGGCGGGCCTGCCGCCATAGTGTGTACGTGCGCGCGCGGGTCATGATTGATACTCCGGGACGAGGGCGGCGGCGCACGGGTTGGAGCGTGTCATACGGTGAACTCGTCGATGGGGAGAGTGCGATAGTCCGCCGTGCCGAGGCCGCGCTCCTGCGCGAAGCCCAGATAGTTCAGCCGGTCGCGCGTAAGTCCGAAAAACGTTTCAGCGGCGTAGGCGTCGGCGGCAACCGTATCTGCGCAGGCGACGAGCGTCTTTGTGTATTCCACATCCGCGAGATTGCCGCCCTGCGGACCGTTGCGCCGGAGTATGCGGAAGGCATCGACGACGGTCAGTGTGGGTCGCAGGAAATTGCCGAGATCGGCGAGACTGTTGTGTATGTCCTGATGCAGGCGGCTCCGGTTGCCGCTGATGATGCCGTACAGATTCTTGAGCGCGAGTGTGGTGCCGGTCAGCGAATGGTGTTTGGCGATAGGTACATTTATGACCTTGTCGGCCTCGAGGAAACTCTTGAGCACGGGCTGTTTGCCAAGCATCACGCCGCCCGTATTCACTTCCGTGAAATCCGATTCGCGCGGACGGCGCACCTCGGCGCCCGCCTCTTCCGCGGCGCGCGCAATGCCGCTACGCTGGAAGCAGCGTTCCGTCTCATTACAGGTGACATCGGTCACGATCACCTTTGCGGCACCCGCGGCGAGGCAGAGCTGGATGATCTCGCGCACCACGGCGGGATTGGTGTTTGCGGCCTGCTCGGGCATGCGGTCCCATCCGATGTTTGGCTTCACCACCACGACGTCGCCACGTTTGATGAAGGTGCCCATGCCGCCGAGTTTCTCTATGCTTGCGCGCGCGAGCAACGCCGGATCCTCGCCATGTACGACGGCAAGCCGCGGCGCAAGGCCTGCTATGCGTAGATCACGCACGAGCGGCTTGGTCTCGTCTTCATCAAACGGCCTGGGGTCGCGCACGTGCAGTGCCAGACCGGCGGTGCTTGTGAGCGCGGCCAGCCCGGCGGCCTTGCCGGTTCGGGAGAGGAATTCGCGGCGCGTTAATCTTTCGTTATCCATGGGGTTTGCCGGTCTATTCCTGGCAAATTAGGGATGCCGGAGGTCGGGTTCAACTACACGCCTATGGAGAGTGGGGCATGGGTCTACCTTACTCCAGTGAGGAGTCAGGAGACAGGAGGCAGGAGACACGTATCGACGTAGCGCCTGTCTCCTGTCTCCTTCATCCTGTATCCTCACACGAGTTTTAGGACCCAGGAGACAGGAGGCAGGAGACACGAATCGACGTAGCGCCTGTCTCCTGTCTCCTTCATCCTGTATCCTCACGCGAGTTTTAGGACCCAGGAGACAGGAGGCAGGAGACACGAATCGACGTAGCGCCTGTCTCCTGTCTCCTTCATCCTGTATCCTCACGGGAGTGTTCGGACTCGGGATCCCATTTTCGGGAACAATAATCCCTCGGGAAGCGTACTCTGTAGGGTTGCATCAAGGGAGATTCTGAGGCAGGTTATGGCAGCACAGTCTTTTACCGATTTACTCGTCTGGAGAAAAGCGCACTCGTTGGTGTTGGTGTCGTATGCGGAGAGTGAGGGATTTCCTATGACAGAACAATACGGTCTCACGTCTCAACTTCGTCGGGCGGTTGTGTCCGTTCCTGCAAACATCGCCGAAGGATTCAAGCGTCAGTCCGATGCGGAAAAAATCCGATTCCTTAACATCGCGCAGGCATCCTTGGAAGAGACTCGATATTATATTCTTCTTGCACGTGATCTAAACTACTCCAACAACGTTTCGTGGGAGCCCCATGCCGAGGAGGTGTCACGATTGCTGACTTCGTACAAAAAATCCATTGAAAGGCGTGTTCGACGCTGAAGGCCGTCGACTCAGCATCTGTCTCCTTTCTCCTGTATACTCACGTGAGTGTTAGGACACAGGAGTAAGGAGTCAGGAGACACGAATCGAGATAGTACCTTCCTCCTGTCTCCTTTCTCCTGACTCCTCACTCGAATGGTAGGACCCAGGAGACAGGAGGCAGGAGACACGAATCGACGTAGCGCCTGTCTCCTGTCTCCTTCATCCTGTATCCTCACACGCGTGTTAGGACCAACGCGATAGGAGGCAGGAGACACAGACCGACGCAGTGCCTGTCTCCTGTCTCCTTCATCCTGTATCCTCACGCGAGTGATAGGACCCAGCAGAATAGACACAGCGCCCGGCCTATGAGAGTGCAACGCTTTGGGCAAACCCGGAATTCCCGCTATCTTACCCGCCACTTTCAATCAGACACGACACTACAGTGGACACCATCCCCATCAAAAATCTGCCCCAGGACATTGGCTGGATCGAAGTCGTGTGCGGCAGCATGTTCAGCGGAAAAACCGAGGAACTGATCCGCCGCCTGCGACGCGCGCAGATCGCAAAACAGCGCGTGGCGATTTTCAAACCGGAGATCGACACCCGCTACAGCAACGGACACATCGTCTCACACAGCGGCTCCTCGCTGCCATCCGTCACCGTCACCACCCCGCAGGAAATACTCGACGGCTGTCACGGCGTCGACGTCGTGGGCATCGACGAGGCACAGTTCTTCGACAACACGCTTGTGGAAGTCTGCGAGCGGCTCGCCAATACAGGGCGGCGTGTCATCGTGGCAGGGTTGGATCAGGACTACCTCGGCCAGCCCTTCGAACCGATGCCGCAGCTTCTGGCCATCGCCGAATACATCACCAAGACACTCGCGATCTGCATGGTGTGCGGCAATCCCGCCAACAGGACGCAGCGCGTGACAAAGAGCGACGTGCGTGTGCTGGTGGGGGCCGCGGGCGCCTACGAGGCGCGCTGCCGGAGTTGCTTCACCACCGATCTCGAACACGTCGTCCCCGCATCGGATTCGCGCGGCTGATGTCGGACGCCGCCACATCCGCCGCCGACATTGCGCGCGGCATAGCCGCTGTGCTGCGCGAGCGGCTCGTCGACAGCGCCGATACCGCCATCGTGTTCGGTTCCGGCCTCGGTGATGCGGCGGACGCGCTCGACGCGCAGCACTCGATCGCGGCCTCGGATCTGCCGGGGTACCCCGCATCGACCGTGCCTGGGCACGAGGGGCGCATCACCGCCGGACGCATCGGCGGAAAAACCGTGCTTGCCTTCCGCGGACGCATGCACGTATTCGAGGGTTTTCACACGGACGCGTCGGCGCTGCCCGCATTCATCGCCGCCGAAATGGGAGTTCAGGAGCTGATTGTCACAAATGCCGCGGGCGGCGTGCATCCCCTGCTCGACACGGGCGACCTCATGCTTGTGACGGATTACCTCGTGCTCCCGCTCTCGCTGCGCATGGGAGGCGGACTGTCGGCCTTCGACGCTGCGGGCGGCATCGATCCACGCGGGTACGGCGACGCCGGATGTGTCGCGCGCGCACGCACCGCCGCGAACGACGCGGGCATACAGTTGCGCGAGGGCTGTTACGGATACTGCTCCGGACCCTCCTATGAAACCCGCGCGGAGATCGCATTTCTGCGTGGTGCCGGAGTCGATGCCATTGGCATGTCGAGTGTTCCCGAAATTGTCGCCGCGTCGCGGCGCGGAATCCGGACCGTTGCGATATCGTGCATCACCAACAAAAGCGCCGTCGTGCCCACCGTCACCGCGCACGACGACGTGACACGCGTGGCGGGCGAGGCAGCGGGCCGGCTGCACCTCTGGCTGGAACACTACATCCGCGCGCTGTGAGCCGTTCGATCGCCATCCTCGGCTTCCTGCTGCTGCTCTGCCAGGCGGCGCGGGCGGCGGGTCCCGGCGACACAACGTCGATAGACCTGCGCGGTCTCGCGGCTTTCAAGCCCGGCGACGACGAAGTGTGGCGCAGCAAGTACATCGACGAGCGCGAGGACGGATGGAACTTCATACCCGTACCCGGCTCCTGGGAGCGCGCGGGATATCCCCTGCTTGACGGCTTCGGCTGGTACCGCCTGCGCTTCCGCATCCCGACCGCGCTGCGCCGCGACTCGCTGCTGCTCGTGATGAGCGCGGTGGATGACGCCGACGAGGCCTATCTGAACGGCGTGCTTGTAGGCGAGACGGGCGCCTTCCCGCCCGCGCCTCGATCGGAATTCGCGTCGCTCCGCGTGTATCCGCTTCCGCGCGAGTTTCGCGAGGAGTACAATCTGCTCGCGGTACGCGTGTACGACATGGGCGATTCCGGCGGCATCGCGGGATCCATATTCCGGATAATCAGAGCCGATTCTCTTCCATCCGTGCTCGATGAAATCGTTGACGCGCCGTTCCGCCGCTCGCCGTTGTTTCTGAGCAACGGCGCGGCGGTCTCGGCCCTCGATCCCGTGACGCTCCAGATTGCATGGACAAAGCCGCATCTTTTCCATGAACTCGAGAACGGGGTCCCGACGCAGTCGATACTCAGTGCCTGCGGGATCACGGTCGAGGTCCGCGGCACAAGGAAACCGCTCGCGGACTGCGAGATGACGGAGATCGGCTACGTCCGCAACACGGCCATCATCACCGCCCGCTTCCGCGAAGGATTCGATGTGAGCTGGTTCCATCCGCGCGCGACACGCGGACGTGTGCTTGCGATTCGTGTTGCGATGCGTGCCGGCGCCCCCGTCACCGATCCGGGCCTCTTCGCCACGTTCGACCGCAGTTACTGGGCGCTGCGTGAATTCAACGACGAGGATCCCCTCGAACGGCGCCGCACCTTCGTGCTCGCCTGGAACTCGTGTTGCGACGAACTCGCGCAGCGCGACCTCGCCGACGCGCTCGACGCCCCGGCTGTTGATGGACACAAGTCCTGGTCGCTCGAGGCCGAGATACATCGCTGGGAGGTTATTCTGAAGGACGCGCTTTACGCTCCGGCCGCATTGCGCGAGAACGAACGCCGCGTGTACGAGACGAGCCGCGCGATCCTGCTCTCGGCGCAGGTGCGAGAGGCGGGCATGGGCGAGGGACAGATCGTCTCGGCCTTTGCGCCTGATTCGCGCGCGCGCTGCCAGCCGCGCGACCATTTCGCGGCGTGCATCGCACTGGCGACCTGCGGTCTACACACACAGGCCGCCGCGGGACTCGCCTTTGTCGACAAAGCCGATGCGGGCGAATACGCGCGCTTCGACGTGTATGGGGAGGAGTTCGGCGTCGGCTTTCCGTACCGGATAACGCCCGCCTGGTATCTCGGCAACGGCACGGAAAAGCGGTGGCAGCGTCCCGACCACGCGCAACTCTCGCTCGATGGCACAGCGCTGTACATCGAGGCGGTGGAAGCATACCGACGCGCGATCGCGCGTCGCGAAACGGCGTCCCGCGCACTATCGCCCGCAGCGCGCAAAAGCGCCGACAGCGCCTGGATCCTTCCCCGCTGGCGCAACCTCTCGGCACTCGCGGCCGATGTGCTGCTCTTCACGCGGGACAGTGCGACGCAGCTCCTGCACGACGGACATGCGCCGTGGGGAGAGGCACTCGCGCACACACCATCGGCAGTCACCTCGCTGCATGCCTCGTGGGCGCTGTTCACCGCGGCACGGTACGCTTTCGCCCTGGGCGAGTCTACAAAGTCGTATCTCTACCGCGAGGCCTCGCAGTCGATCCTGCGCGCGATACGCGAGAACATCCGCAGTGCCGCTCGCAAACAGTCGGCGGCCGAGTTGACTCCGGCCGAGGTGTCCCTCTTCCATCCGTTGATCATCGACGGGATACTGCTCGGACTCTTCGAACCGAATTCGGCCGAGGCACGATTTGCCCTCGATGTGGTTGAGCGGGGATTCCGCGCCGACGACGCGGGCCTGGCCTTCAACGCCCTTCCCGACGGCGACGCATACGGGCGCATGGCGCGTCCGCTTATCACACTGCGCTTGGCGCGTGCGCACGCTGTGTGCGGAAATCTCCCGCGGGCCGAACAGCTTTTTCAAGCCGCCACAGGTATTGCGCAACACAACGACGGCCTGCTACCCGAGCTCGTCGATCCCGTGTCCGAATCCGCCTATGGCGCCTTTCCCTCCACGGCTGCAGCAGCGGAATACCTGCTCGCGGCGGAGGAGATTGCACGGCTGAGGGGCGTGCGCTGACCGCTGGTTCAAACTAGCTGCGGTCGCGCAAAGCGGGATCACAGCGATGGCATCGGCTGTAAAGATTCCTTACGCGGGATTCAGTTTCTTTACGTCGGGACTCCTCGGAGTACCTAATACAGCGTGTTTGAGGGATTGATTTCCGGCATGGACTTTGCCGTGTTATAAACATCCGGGAAATCGCATTCTCAAAAAGCATTGCTCAGGGGTGGTGACGCATGTTGTCGCATTCTGTGATTACTACGTTTTCAATCGGCTCGGAAGAATATGCCGCCGCGTGGGATCGGGTACTCGCCATAGTGTCATTGCAGCATATACAACTCGCCGATGTGCGGACATTCAAAGTTCATTGCGATTCGGCACCGGAGGCCCTGGGTGCGACCCCGCTGGATTTTCTGGAACTCCTCGGTCAACCGAGGCGTGGCATCGCGGACTCATCACAGTATCTGATCGTGGAACAGACGAATAGTCGTTATGCCCTGCTTGTTGACCGTGTCTCTTCCATGTGCTCCTCGGACGATCTTGATTTCGATCGTCAAGATGTGCTCCGGTTCGAACGTCGCGGAGAGATACTCCTCAGCACCGTACGGCTCGGTGGACGAATGCTCCACCTCGTCGATACGGCGCATTTTCCCAATGAATCGGACGACTACGGCGCACGGACGTTGTCGGGTCGCAGCAATGCCACCCAGACGCCAAGCTCTGAAACTGAAACTGTGGACGAACCCTTATACGATACAACGAGAGATACACCTCCGATCAAGACTGTTGCCGCAGGGCCCCCGAATATGTCGCAGCAGCCGAGAGCGGTTACTAACACATCACACAACAATCGATGGAGTGAATCGTCATGAAACACATTCTCCTTATCCTCGTCGCCTTTGTACTCGTGAGCGGCGCCGCATTCTCGCAGTACGAAAATCAGAGTGCAGAAGGTACCATCAACGTGCAGGTGATTCAGAAGGCCAATGTTCAGAAGCTTACTCAGACCGGTGATTTTTGGATCGTGGTCGGTCAGACAAAGGATGTGGACTGGACCTTCAAGGTGAGCGGTGATCAGACGGCGACCGTGGATATTGCGTGGGAATTCACCACGCTCAATGCTAAAATCACTCTCAGCAACTATAGCGTGAAGGGCGATGATTTTACACCGCCGACCACGAGCCAGGGAACAACGGCGACCGGGAGTATCGACGATGCGGCTCTTTCCGGATCCACCCTGTACAGCGAAGGATATTACTATGTCGATACGAAGACCACGGTGACGGCTGTCACACCCGGCGCCTCATCGGTCACATGCAAGCTCACACTCAGCGACTATAAGATCTGATGATCTCCATGGAGCGCGACATCACATTGCATAATGCTTTCCGCGGCGTCCTGGCGATTCTTGCGGTCGCCGGAGCGCTTGTGATCTCGTCTCCGGACCTGTGTGCACAGTACATCAACGATCAGGCCAGCGGCACGGTGACGATAAATGTAGCCCGCCTCGCGCGCGTCGATGCCCACAACGAACCGCTCACCTTCGGCTGGATGACAGTCGGCATGAGCAAGGAAGTTCACGCATGGGAATCGCGCGCATTGCGCTTCATGGTCACCGCAGAGGGAGCGTCGGATATCGACGTGACTTTTCCCCTGTCGCTCGTCCTGCACCGGAAAATCGGCGGCAATCTCCTCAGCGGACCAGGCAACGAAATTCCATTTCTCAGAGAACCGGTGAAGTACTACATACCGCCCACAGGCACAGAAGATCCTGTGCAACCTGGAAGCGGCGGAGCAAACTTTGTTGGTGATGGTGTGACGACCAATACAATGCACATGCCGGGAGATCCGGGACAAAGTATTGAACCGCGCACCTTTTTCTGGGTTGGAGGCAGCGTTTCTGCGCCTGCAGGAACCATTCCAGGACTCTTCTACGGACGCTATACAGTAACCATCAGCAATTATCGAATGTGAGTGCTCCGACGTGTGTCACACCTGGAAGTTCATATTTCCGATGAGAAGCGCCACCATGTACCAGGTGGAGTGAGATCATCCACATCCACGCTGCAGGGTGGAGGCGGGGCTACCGTTTCCGTCCCCACCCTGCTATCTGTATGCAGCACATTGTTTCGTAACTCTCCCGCTGAGCGCATACCAATGGTATCCCTGAGTGTCGGCTGTCGGATTATGGTATTCGTCACCGTCCTTCTCCCTGCGGGGCTGTATTCACAGCCGTTCCAGGCGGAAGGGAGTGTAACGATAACAATCGCCCGTCCCGCCTGCGTCGAAGGCAACTGCATTTCCTGGTGTGTACAATCGTGCATGCGTGGAAACACCGTGACAGTGCCGTCGACATCGTCGAACGCCTGGCAATTCATCGCACGCGGAGAGGCGACTGCGGCGGTGGAAATACAATTTCCGCTGACCGCCACATTGCGACGGAGAACGTCCTCAGGTTTTGCCAACGGATCAAACAATACCGTGCAGTTCACGCGCAGCACCGTGCGCAAGTGCAACAGCAGTACACAATCGGCATCCGTTGTATTTCTGTATTCGGGAGTGGCACGCGGCCAGACGACACTACCAGGGCAACGAGGTCAGAGTGCTCTCTCGCAGATATACTTCTGGGTAGGCGGTTCGCTCCAAGTACCCGCGAATGCAAACACAGGATACTACCTCGGGACCTACGATGTGTGTATCTTGCAATACTCCATGTAATTTCAGCGAGAACTGCGGGACTCCTTCATGGTGCATCAACATGTCATCGGTCGCGTAATGCAGACGGGCCTGCGCGTCGCCTGTATCGCAGTGTTGTTAGTCGCCTCTGCCACTCTGTGTCATGCGCAGCATCTCTCCATCGACGCGATGAACGATGAGCTCGATTTCGGCACACTGTATCCAGGTGCCGTGGCCTCACTGACTCCCACTTCCCCGGGGGCATTGTGTTACAAAGTCTCCGGACCACGCGGTGCAACAGTCGCGATTCAGATTGCCACTGCGGTAACACTGCGTCGTTCGGGTCCGGGGACGATACCATTCAGCCGCAGCGCAGTGAAGAAAAAAACTACATATACCCAATCCGGTTTGCTGCCACTTCTTTCCGCAACACAATCGTATGGCACGTTCACTCTGCCAAGCGGAGGATCAGCGTGCACTGCCTCGATGTACATCTGGTTCGCCGGGTCAATCACCACGTCGGCCGCCACGAGTGCCGGATCCTACACCGGTGTACTGCTTATTTCCATTTCCCAAATGTGTCACTGAACCACCTCTCGTCCGGAGGTTTCATGTACCGTTTCCTCATGCTGCTCCCGTTGCTCCTGCCGTTCGCACACGCGGAAGCGCAGCTCATGATCGCGCCGACATCGGTGTTCATCGATCCCGATTCTAAAACCGGCACCTTTCTCGTCAAGAACACCTCGGAAACCGCACGAGAGGTCAGCATCGAATTTTTCTTCGGATATCCCGCGAGTGACGAGAACGGAAAACTGTTCATGCAGAAGAATGATTCCGTGACCGAGAAGCGGCACTCGCTCGTCCCACATCTCAAGGTATTTCCCCGAAAACTTGTGATACCTCCAGGGGAGGAACAATACGTCAAACTACTTGTTCGTGATGCGGGTTCGCTGGTGGACGGTGCTTATTGGACAAGAATGGTCGTGCGTTCGCTGCCCGCAGTAAAACCCATCACGCCAGAGGTGCACGGCGACTCGACACTCGCGCAACTCGTTATCGCCGTCGAACAGGTAACAGCCGCGGTCTATCTGAAGGGAAAAACAACAGCCAACGTCTCCGTCGATAGTATACGATCAAAGGTCGATTCAAATGGCGTCTCCATCCTGTGTCGGTTCACGCGGTCGGGAAACAGCCCATACTGGGGGGTTGCACGTGTGCGCGTTCTCGATGCCCGCGGCGAACCCGTTGCCGAAACTCTGGAATCGATTGCAGTGTACTACGAACTTGTACGACGTTTTCATTTTGAGGCCGGTAAGCTGCCCCCGGGAAATTACACTGCGGAGATTATGGTGAATGGATCCCGAGATGACATTCCCAAAGAACAGCAGTCACAGTCACCGCCGCATACAGTATCCAAAGCCCTTGCCATCGGCGCAGAGTAACAGCTCGCGCCGCCTCAAAGAACCGGTGCCCCCAATTCCCGCGCTATGCCTACACGCAGCGTCGGCATTTCCCTTGTATTCCTATCGTGTCTCGCGTTTGTGACGTCTGCACAGTCAACTCATGACGACGACATCAGTGAGGCCTTCCTGACACTTCGGTACGATCGAGTAGTTCGTGCCACAGTTATAGGTCGCTTTTACAAGGATTCGCTGTACCTTCCCTTTATTGATGTCTGCACAAAGCTGCATGTGAAGACACGGTACGATGCAGTACGAAAATCGGTCACCGGAACCTTTTCCATTGAGGGCGTACCGTTTGAAGTGGACTTCCAAACTCATCGTGCACAGTTCGGCGACCGCTTGCGTCTTCTCGATTCCGCAGGGAGCATTACAGAAGACCTCGAGGTATACGTCCTGCCTTCAATCTTCGAGGCGGCATTCGACATCTCGATAGTCACATCTCTCAGGGACCTGACGGCCAACGTCACGTCCGAGCATGTCCTGCCCGTCCTCGCCGAATTCGAAAGAACCGCGAGTCTTCCGACTCGAATGAAGCAGATTTCGTATAACCATGCACCCCTCATCGGAGATCTGCAACGCCCCCTGCTCTATGGCGGCGTTGTTGGTTACGATGCCACCCTGGGTGTGGCCGGATCCTCTTCGACAGTTAATTACTCCGTGCGTTCAGGTTTGCGCCTTCTTGGCGGTGATGTCGAGGCGGGCTATGCCGGGATGTACTCCTCCGATCAAAAAACGGTCACAGGAATACCTCATGCCCGGTGGCGGTTCGCTCTGCCCGACAACCCATGGCTCACTCGAATTTCGGCGGGCCAATTGACCGCGGATGGTGTTGAGGCGCGGCAAATCGAAGGAATAGAAATCGGGAACCAGCAATGGACTCCGCGACTGCATTTCCAGGACGTCAGTTTCCGCGCGCGAGGCAATCCGGGGTGGAAGGTGGAACTGTACGATGGGTATTCACTCGTCGAGCACCTCCGTGTAGGCGAGGATGGCGTGATTCAAACCACAATACCTTTGCAGTACGGCGGCACGTATATAACCACCAAAGAATATGGGCCGCTCGGAGAATTCGAGACACACCAGTATTCGATACAGGCACCAGTATCATTGCTGCCCCCTGGAACAGTAGAATATTCCCTCTCCGCAGGTCGGCAGATACTGACCCACAATCCCAGTGCATCGGCAAGGTTTTCGCTGGGACTCGCCTCGTGGGTTGGATTGACAGGAGGATTCGACTACCTGCACGACGGCGGTCGAAACCAGAAACGCCCGTTTTCGGGAATCGTGCTTCGTCCATTACCGACGACAACGCTCGAAGGGACGTATGCCGGCGATGCGTATTGGCTTTGCCGAGCCGCGATGACCTTTGGTTCAATGGCCAGACTCGAGATGGAACACATTAATTACACAGGTGTTCAATCGTCCTCATGGGCATCTCTCCTCTCTCGGAGTGCATTTACATGCTCTCTGCCCAGCGTCTCCGTTCTTCCCGCACTGAACGCGCACATCGTTTTCGACCGCAGCTCCAGTCAGCGAGGAGTGTTGCGTATCGACGCCGGGACGTTTGTCTCGTTCGGCGGTTTCACATGTCATCTGCAATACGGCGCGTATTCCGCGATAGCGATCAACACCACCCCGAATTGGATACAATCCGCCACCTTCAATACCTCCATGTCTGTCCCCGGATCCGAAGGACTTCTCGGATCACTTATCGGAGGTATCACCATTACCTCCTCCTTGCAGATCAATGCGGCCAGTCGAGGCATTTCGCGCGTTGTTACAGGCATCCAGAAGCGCATGTTCGGCGAGACGACACTGCAGTGCTCGCATGTTTTCGATCGGAATCAAAATGCCGGCGTATTCCAGCTCGGCATCCAGTGGAACCTCGGTGCCGTTCGAGGTAGTTCGCAAGCCACATTACAGGGTGAGAGCCGGTTCTACTCCCAATCTGTGGCCGGGAGCATTGCGGTGGATCCTTCCACACCGTTTTTCCGCTTCTCCCGCATGGATTGGATCGGGAACGGAGGAGTTCTATTCCATCCCTTCATCGATGAAAACGGCAACAGCAGTTTCGATGAAGGTGAACGTGACATCAAGGGCATCCGATTCTCGTTCGGACGCATTTCCGGCATGCGTGAGGGAGAAAACGAGGAACGTTATATAAATGTGCTCCCGTATGCACGCACTGATGTGGAGGTTGACAGAGAGAGCATGAAAAATCCCCTCTGCATTCCCGCGCTGCACAAATTCTCCTTCATCGCCGAACCCAACATGTATGCACGACTCGACATCCCGTTTTTTATCACGGGTATGCTCGAGGGCCGGGTTGCCGAGGAGGATGCTGGAGCGCGCGGCATAGGCGGTTTACGGATTCGAGCGGTTTCGCAATCCCGCAGTCACTCGTATGAAGCGTTGACGTTCTCCGACGGCAGCTTTTCCTTCGTGGGTGTTGTGCCGGGTGAATACCTGTTGGCGATCGATTCGACACAACTCGACATCCTCCGCGCCGATGCGAATCCGACCCGTGTGTCGATCACGGTTCGGTCAACACGCGACGGAGACTTTATCGATGGGATCACATTCTCGGTGCGTCGACGGGCCGCATCTCCTCAAGAGCCATCGTTATCAACCAGGACGGATACGACTCGCCCCATGAAGTTGAGCCAGGAAAACGCTTCCGGCTCAAGCAAGCCGAACCTGGCACAGACTGCCCCTCGGATGTTTCCCCTGCTATACTCGAACTCCGAGGATCGCAGCGGGTTGCACGAGTATCTCGATTCACTCGCAGCCATGTTAACATCGAATCCGGGATTCATTCTTCAAGTTGATGGTTACGCCGATTATACACTCCCGGCGAAACTTGCCCGAATAAGTTCGGACGAACGTGTCGGCTATGTGACACGTTACCTCGCTGGCAGAGGAATACCGCAGCAGCAGATTCTCTCACGTTCCAGGGGAGGCACGAATCCCATACGCCGCGCGTCGTCAACTGCCGGAAGAATGGAAAACATGCGGGTGGTACTCACGATTCTTCAGGAGACGCCACGCGTTTCCGGCGGTGGATGAGCGGTTGCGTTGTACCGCCTGAATTCAAAGGGGCGTGACATCACTCCCAGGTGTGCCCGTGACCGGCGCCTCAAGTCTTTGCCGTGTCGAACAGGTGATATATCTGAATCTTATGGTACAGTGTCGGCTTGCTTATTCCGAGAATCGCACACGCTGCCTGCTTGTTCCACTGACATGCGCGTAGCACCCGGTCGATGTGCATCTTTTCTACATCCGCCAAACTCAAATTATCGGGTATTCCTTCGTCTGAGCGCCTTTCCGTGTGGATCTGAGGGCGGAAATCGGATGGATTCAGTACATCACCTTTGCTGCGGAGCACAGCCTGGAGCACGACACTCTCGAGTTCCCGGACATTTCCCGGCCAGTCGTGTGCCGCGAGCACATCAATTACAGTATACGGCAGCTTGACGATGTTCCGGCCGAATTCGACATTATACTTCCGCAGAAATGAGAGGACGAGACGTGGTATATCCTCCAGTCTTTCGCGTAAGGGCGGCATATCGATTCTCATGATATTCAGTCTGTAATACAGATCCTCACGGAAACGCCCATCCGCCACCGCCTCTTCGAGCTTCGTATTTGTCGCCGCAATAATACGTGCGCGCATGGTTCTGCACTCCTCGCTTCCCACCATTTCGTAACTGCGTTCCTGAAGAAGGCGAAGAAGTTTCGCTTGAAGCGACAGAGGAATGTCGGAGACTTCGTCGAGAAACAGTGTCCCATCTCCGGCCATCTCCACGCGACCGCGGCGATCGCGATGCGCGCCTGTGAACGAACCACGGACATGACCGAACAACTCGCTTTCAAACAATCCCTCCGGTACCGCGCTGCAATTGAGTGCCACAAAGGGTTTTCCTGCCGTCACACCTGATTGGTGGATCACACGAGCCGCACATTCTTTCCCAGTACCACTCTCGCCTTGTATCAGAACAGTGACACGGTTACCCGTCACCAGTCCGATCTGCCGGTACACCTCGTCCATGACATGTGTTTTTCCAATAAGCGCAATGTCGTTTTGAATATGCAGCGGGTCGCACGGCATCGATTCAGCCTCCTCACTTGCACGCATATAATCGAGCGCTTTTTGTAAGGATCTATGCAGCCGGTTCCAATCGATAGGTTTCTCCAGACAGTCAAATGCACCCTCCCGGGAAGCGCGAATAGTCAAAGGAACATCATCGTACCCTGTGATGAAGATCACAGGCATCCAGATGTGTCTTTCCCGCAATTTCTTCAGGATGTCGAACCCCGAGCACATCGGCATGTGAATATCCGACACCAGAACATGCGGACGCCATTCGTCGCAGAACGACACGGTCTCCTGTGCATCAGTGAGCGATCGTACTTGGAGACCGAGCCGTGTCAATCTCCATTCAAGCGTCTGGCAAACAAGCGGGTCGTCGTCAACAATAAGGACCTTCCCAAGCAACTGGCCTGCCTGTGCTGAAGGTGGATTCACATAGGGCACATCCTGCATGTCATTCTCCCGATTACTCACTCTGTGTTTCGGATATATATGTCACATGTCGACAGTGTTCCTGAGACGCATCACGTATCACCTGCTCGATGTCTATCATTTGCAGATACATGCCGCGCACAAATGCGCCGCGCATTTCGACAAGGCCTCTTCGTGGTGTCCGTTGATACACGAGGTATCGAATCTCGCGTTCATTGACCGCCAGTAATTCGTTGACTGAATCCACAATGATGCCCTGGAGATTCCCGCCGCTCTCGACAACCAACAGTCTTGCGGACGGATCGATTTTATCGAATACCGATCCAAGACACTGATGCATGGCCAGACAGTGAAGTTCCGGATGAGCAGCTTCCACCATTCGAAGCGGCGTCTCGTACCGAACCGGACTCCCGGCCAGTGTTGACAGGTCACGTATCCCCGCGACCCGTGCTGCATCGATGGCAAACTCCTCACCCCTCACGAAAAACGTGATGAGTGTTTGCATACAAGGGATGTGATTAAACGATGACCCGGTCTGGCACACAAGTACCGGGTGTTGCAAACAATTACAGCAATTATGCCAAATAAAAAGCGCCTTTGTGGCGCTCAGTATTAATGCGGATGCAGCACATCCTCGAATTGTTTTACGTTTCCGAAAATATTTTTTTCATCAGCGTATCGTTCGTCTCACTATCTCGCGCGCGCGCGCGATTATTCCTCCTCCCTGCCTGTTGCGTCCTTGGCACGATCGGGGCCATAGGCGCGCAGCTTTGTGTTGAGCGTCGGCCTGCTGATTCCCAGAACAGCACATGCCCTCGCCTTGTCCCATCGAAGCAGGTTCAGAACTTGTATGATATGACCTTTTTCGAGTTCGGCCAAGCTCAGAATATGATCGCTCGCATCCGGCTCTGTCACTCCTTCACACACAGATGGCGGACCCGACTGAAAATCCGTCACCAATTCGAGCACGCTGCCCTTTGATGCCAACACGGACTTTGTGAGCACATTTTCCAGTTCACGGACGTTGCCCGGCCAGGAATGCCGCTGAAGTTGTTCGATGCTGTCGTATGAAACCTTGTACACACCCCTGTGCAGTTCGGTTTCGATTTTCGAAAGGAAATGAAGCACAAGTTGGGGCAGGTCCACAAGCCGCTCGCGCAGGGGGGGAACATCAATACGCGCCACATTGAGCCGGTAATACAGATCCTCCCTGAAAACACCATCCCGCACGAGACGCCGCACATCGCGGTTTGTCGCCGCAATGACACGCGCGCGCATCGGCAGTGTCTCCTCGCCACCCACCTGCTCGAATTCGTGTTCCTGGAGGACCCGCAGAAGCTTGGCCTGAAACGATGGAGAGATGTCCCCAATCTCGTCGAGGAAAATCGTGCCCTCGCCCGCAAGCGTGAATTTGCCACGCTTCCCGCGAATGGCCGAGGTAAACGCCCCTTTCACATGTCCGAACAACTCACTTTCCAGAAGCCCTTCCGCAAGGACGGAACAATTGACGGCCACAAAGGGAAGCCCGTGTGTCACTCCGCTCTCGTGTATCACACGCGCAACGAGTTCTTTCCCTGTACCGCTCTCTCCCTGTATCAAAACGGAGATCCGCGTGTCGGAAAGCTGGCCTATCTGTTTGTACAGCGCGCGCATCAATGGCGCGTTGCCGACAATGTGCGGTCCGTTTTCATCGGCACGCCGCAACTTTTCACCGGAATGCTGCAATTGCACGCTGCCGCGTGTATGCAGTCCGGGCGAAGCGGCCTCGACAATCGAGCGGAGTTTTTCGAGGTCCAGAGGTTTCTCCAGGAAGTCGAAGGCCCCACGGCGTATCGCCTCGATCGTATATTCCATCTCGTCACACACAGTGACTATCACAAAGGGAAGCCATGGGTGAGACACTTTTACGGACTCGAGCAAGTCGAATCCCGACATTCCCGGCATGATCAAATCGCTGATCACAAGATCCGGAGCCGCATCAGACAATTGCTCGAGCGCCTCCTCCGCGCTGCCGGCCTCCGTGACGGTGCAGCCGAAACGTTCGAGAAAGATCCGCAGCGATTCTCGGATTGATGCATCGTCGTCCACCACAAGCACCGAAGAACTCATGCGCCGTCTCCATACGAAGGAAGAATGATTCGAAACACCGTACCGGAATCGTCGCTGTGCTCCAGTTCCAGAATCCCGCCTTGTTGCTCGACCAGATGTCGCGCGATCGGCAATCCCATGCCCGTGCCATTTTCCTTGGTGGTGACGAAGGGACGGAACACCGGGACGTTGTTCGGGAGTCCCATCCCGTTGTCCCGCACACGAAGGATACACCCGCCGCCCGGAGCATTCCGCTCCGCCTCGACAAACACTTCTCCCTGAGGCGGCACCGCCTCGACCGCATTCAACACGAGATTCATCAACGCGATGCGCATGCGCGCCACGTCCAGTCGCAGGCACAGTTCGGGGATGGCAACAGTGACACGTACCTGTTTTGCCTGGATCTGGGAGGAACATGCATCAACAACCTCCCCGACCAAGGTGTCGAGGTGCACTTCCGAGTACTGCAGGGATCCGCCACCCAATCCACCCAGAATTGAACGCAGCAGTGTCGTGAGGCGCTCCAGTTCCTTGTCGATGAGTGCGAAGGATTGCGCCGATCGAGCGGATCCATCGGACTCCATACGAAGCATGTCGATATTCATCTTGATCGAGGTCAAAGGCGTCTTGATCTCGTGGGCGAAGGTCGACGACATTCTCCCCAGCGCGGCAAACAACGCATTCTCCTGTTCCCGTTCCTCCGCCACCATGCGATCGGTGATGTCGCGGCCGATTCCGAGATATCCCGCCTTTTTGTCCGCGTGAACACGGACTTCCGTCACAGCAATCGAAAAAACGCGTTGCCTGCCCTGCGTGTCCATGAGAGGGATCACGCCGGACCACGCCCCGCACGCCTGAACTTCGTTCATGATATCCGACAACTCGCTGCGTGAAAAATGAGGGAACAGCGCCGCCGGATTGTTGCCGCGAAGTTCCCGGCGCGGTTTCCCTGCAACCGACTCGACAACATGGTTCGCGTAATGGATCGTATAATCGGGGTGAAACAGGACCACCGCATCCGTGGTGCCTTCCAGGGCATGTCGAAGAAGGAAATTCTCCTCCTGCTCGCTGCGGGCGAGATCGAGAGCGTTGCGTAAATCCTGCTCGACTTCCCTGCGGCGACGGATCTCGTGCTGGAGCGACGAGACTGTGGACTCGAGCTGCGCCGTGCGTGCACGCACGCGCTCCTCGAGTTCCCTTGAATGCACCTTTGATGCCGCCAGCAATTCGTTCTGGTATGTGACATTCTGCGACATCAACAGAACCGCCCGCACTCCCTGCGTGTCATCCGACAGGGGCATCGACTGGAAGCGGTAGTCGCGATCGCTATATCGAAGCTCCAACGTCCCCGGTTCTCCGCGCAGCGTCGATCTCACCAACCGCAGCAGGGGCGTGGCCGTTTCCTCCTGAAACAGATCCTGAATACGTCGTCCGATAAAATCATCCGCGCTCAATCCCAACACCGCGAGTTCGGATCCATGTATCAGCCGGTACCGGTATTCGGCATCCACAACCGCGACAGCTCCGTTGGGAAACTGCCTGATGATAGCGTCGAGAAGCCTGTCGTTGCGCCAGGGCTGATCAGACGTCTCTATAAACGCGGAAACTTGCTGTTGCTGTTCTCCGGATTCGTCCCGGAGCCCGCGGTCCGTGTCGCGCTGCTTCAACGTGTTGTGTATCTGCCGCAGCAATTCTTCTCGAAGCACCGGTTTGAGGAGGTACCCGTACGGGCTGCAACGGGCCGCCCGGTCACGCATGTCCTTGTCCGTATACGCGGTAATAAATACGACGGCCGCATCACAGATTTCATTCACACGGGAGGCCGTCTCGATGCCGTCGAACTCTCCGGGCAACCCGATATCCATCAGCACGATATCAGGCGGCGTCTGGGCGCAGCATCGAAGCGCCGCAGCGCCGTCCGGAGCAGCCAACACCGCGGTAATATCCATCATTCGCAACTGCTCGGTCAGCAGCCGCACAGTCCACGGATCATCCTCGACAATAAGAATTTTTACTTCACGCATGTGATCCCAATCAAGTGCGCGTGGCCAGGAGCCAGTGTGAACGACATTACGTCTTGAAATACCTGTTAATGTGCAAACCTCTGAAATCATTTCCAACAGAAAAACACTTCAAATGATAGTACCGGGCAAATGCTCCCCACGGCACATTTCCACTGTCCCGATGAAACCTTTTTATGTTCATACTGTCTTATCCACTAAATTCAGACACTCGCAGTCTCATTACCAGCCACGACACACAAGGACGCTGTATGAACGCCGAAAGGGACACATTCGCCGCGCAGGGTGGCGACGATCTGGAGCGGCTCGATGCCGCGCTCCGTTCGAGAACACGCACACCATTGGCGCGCCCAGGCGCCTTCGTTGCAAGCGCCCGCGGGCTGCGCACCACCGCAGGTTTGGAACCGTACACCGGTCCGTGGGATACGCGTCACGCCGAGCATCTTCTGCGGCGCACCACCTTCGCGCCCACCAGGGAATTGATCGCGCAGGCGGCGGGCATGACCCTCGACGCGGCGGTCACGGCATTGTTCGCACAGCAGCCGGCCCCGCCCGATCCATACGGGTACGGGCCGTCGGATCCGGCAGATCAGACCAGCACACGGCGCATCTGGGCATGGAGCGAGTACACGGCGCAGATCGACTTCTACTACAGAAACGGACTTCGAACCTGGTGGTTCGACCTCATGTACACGCAGGGCTTCTCGCTGCGTGAAAAGATGGTGCTCTTCTGGCATAATCACTTCGTGTCGGAATTCAGCGTCGTGAACAACACGAAACTGATCCATGCGCAGAACATGCTCCTTCGTAACAACGCCTTCGGCAATTTCAAGAAGCTGGCGCGCGATATCACCATCGATCCGGCAATGCTCATTTACCTCAACGGCACCGACAACACCAAAACGAAACCGAACGAGAATTACGCGCGCGAACTGCAGGAACTTTTCACGATCGGCAAGGGACCGGAAATCGCCGCAGGCAATTACACCTTCTACACCGAACACGACGTACAGCAGGCGGCCCGCGTGTTGACCGGCTGGCGTGTGAACCGCCTCACAGGCAGCAGCAGTTTCTCGTCGTCGCTGCACGATACGGGAGACAAGACCTTTTCGTCGGCCTATCAAAACACGATCATCAAAGGCGAGACGGGCGGCGACGGCGCCAAGGAACTCGACGCCCTGCTCGACATGATATTCGCGCAGAATGAAACGGCGCGTTTCATCTGCCGCAAGCTGTACAGGTATTTTGTGTATTACGACATCAGCGCCGAGATCGAGACGAACGTGATCGAGCCGATGGCGGCGCTGCTGCGTTCGAGCAATTGGGATGTGCGTCCCGTGCTCGAGGCACTGTTGAAAAGCGCGCATTTTCACAGCGACGCCGCGTTGGGCTGCGCGATCAAACACCCGGTGGACTTCATCATCGGCGCGCTGCGACAGCACGACATCACCCTTGTGACTCCGGCGCAGGACCAGCTCCAAGCGCTGAACGTGCGCGCATCCCTGCTGGTCGCATCGAGCATGCTGCAGATGGACATCTTCGATCCGCCCAGCGTCGCGGGCTGGCCGGCGTATTACCAGGTGCCGCAGTTCGCAGAGCTGTGGATCAATTCCGCGACGCTGCCCTACCGTGGCGGATTCTCCGATTCGCTGATCGACAGCTTCCGGGCCGGCGGCATCAGGATACAGGCCGACGTGATCGCGCTCGCAAAACGCGTCTCCGATCCCTCCGATCCGCGTGTACTGATCAGTGAGACCTCGGACTTTCTGTATGCACTGCAGCTCACGTCAAAACAGAAGGAGTTCATCCTGACCGATGTGCTGCTGCCGGGATTGCCCGACTACGAATGGACCGTGGAATGGAACGATTACATTGCGGATCCCACCAATACGGCAAAACGCCTGGCCGTGCAGAGCAAGCTGGCCGCCCTGTACAAATTCCTTCTGCGTCTCGCAGAATATCAGCTCATGTAGAGGAGGACGGAACATGAAACGCAGAGATTTTATCAAACGCGTCGGGCCCGCCGTCACGGTTCCCTTCGTCCTCAACGGACTCCCGATCAACGCCTACAGCCGGCGTACCGGACTCGAGAGTTTCCTCCGCACGGCCGCGGAAACCGACCGTGTGCTCGTGCTCATACAGCTCTCGGGCGGGAACGACGGCATCAACACCGTGCTTCCGCTCGATCAGTATGCGAGTTATCAATCGCTGCGCGCGAATATCGCCATCCCCGAGAGCAAGGCCCTGGTGCTGAAGCCGGGCACGGGTTTACATCCCGCGATGAGCGCGGCACACACCATGTACCAGAACGGGCAGATGGCCGTCGTGCAGGGTGTCTGTTATCCGAATCCAAACCTGTCACATTTCCGCGCCACGGACATCTGGCTGACCGGATCCGATTACAACCAATATCTGCGCGACGGATGGCTGGGCCGCTACCTCGACGGCGAATTCCCCGGATACCCCACGGGATATCCGAATGCACAGATGCCCGATCCGCTTGCGATACAGATCGGCGCCGTGGTATCCCCCGCGCTTCAAGGCTCGGCGCAGATGCTCGGCATTGCCATCACCGATCCGAGCACCTTTTACGCGCTTGTCAACGGCGGGAAACCGGGCGGCCTCGACGATCCGCCCGCGGGTCCGGCCGGCAAGGAACTCGAATACATACGCGGGGTGCAGCTCGAGTCGCAGCAGTATTCGACCGCAATCAAGACCGCGGCCGACAAGGCGCAGAACAAGGCCACATATCCCACGCAGAACACACTCGCGGATCAGCTCAAGATCGTGGCACGGCTCGTGGCCGGCGGACTACGCACACCCATCTACATCGTCACACTCGGAGGTTTTGATACACACGCGGCGCAGGTTGCGACCGACACAACGACGGGCACGCATGCAACACTGCTCGGACGGCTGTCGGAGGCGGTGTCGGCCTTCCATTCCGATCTTGCCGCGAACGGTGTGGCCGACCGCGTCGTCTCGATGACCTTTTCTGAATTCGGGCGGCGTGTACAATCGAACGCCAGCGACGGAACGGATCACGGGACCGCCGCCCCGGTACTCGTTTTCGGCAGCAAAGTACTGGGCGGAATCATCGGCAGCAATCCGTCGCTCACAACTCTCGACAACGGCAATCTGAAGCTGCAGCACGATTACCGTCAGGTATATGCATCACTGCTCTCGCAGTGGTTCGAAACCTCGCCGTCCGAAACACAGGCCGCGTTGTTCAAGGAGTACACGCAGGTGCCCATCATCCGAGGGGGTACAAGCAGCGCGGAGGCAGCAGGTCTGGCGAGCGGTTTCCATCTCGCGCAGAATTACCCGAATCCGTTTCATCCGGCCACAAACATCCGCTTCACCGTTCCGCGCGCGACGGATGTGGTGCTCCGTGTGTACGACACACGAGGCCGTGTTGTGGCAACACTCGTCGAAGCCAGCGTTCCGGCCGGCACACATCACACAATCTTCGACGCGGCGAGCCTTCCGAACGGCGTGTACACGTACCGCCTCACGGCGGCAGGATTTGCCGAATCACGAAGCATGGTGCTGGCGCGATAACGTATCGTAAAGGGGTAAAGAGGTAAAGGCGTAAAGGGGTAATACCCGTGCCTTTACCTCTTTACCTCTTCACGCCTTTACGTTCTCGATTCAAGATGCTACCTTGTATCGAGATCCATGCTGATTGCCTTTCACAAACCATACGGTGTGCTGTCGCAGTTTACGGACGAAGGCACGGGACATCGAACATTGGCCGAGTTCGGATTCCCGCCGGGTGTGTATCCGCTGGGGCGTCTCGATGCCGACTCCGAAGGGTTGCTTCTTCTGAGCGACGAGGCAGGCCTCAACACACGGCTTCTGCATCCCGAACACGGTCACGAACGAACCTATTACGCGCAGGTGGAAGGGACGCCCGGCGAAGACGCGTTGGAACGTCTGAGAAAAGGCGTGATTATCCAGGGCAGACAGACTCTGCCGTGCAGCGCGCGCCTGCTCCATCCCGTTCCGCAGATACCGGATCGCCTGCCGCCGATTCGCTTCCGCGCATCAATACCGACAACCTGGATTGAACTGCGCCTGCACGAGGGAAAGAATCGGCAGGTGCGGCGAATGACCGCCGCGGTAGGACACCCTACTCTGCGGCTCATACGTGTCGCCATAGGCCGACTGACGTTGAATACACTCGAGTACGGCACATGGAGAGTGCTCGATATTAAAGACAAAGTAATCCTTTTTAATTCGGACCGGGATCCGGGCCGCAAATAATAAGACTAACGCATCTTATTAATCCGTATTAGCGAAATTTTTTCAATTTTTTTTCGCGATTTACTGGATTTTTCTCATTCAGTACTTAAATTGATGCTGGTAGTCTATTCATATCCAATAGGTTATGAGGTAATTTATGCCCAGCAGATCCCGACGCCCCCTGATTGCGTATCCGGCGCTGTTGATGTGCACCGTGTTCCTGCTCGCCACGCCGGCGTTGTTTTCACAGGACATCCGCACGTCGATCACCGTGTACGACAATCTCGCCCACAGCAGGACGCTGACGGTCGGCATCAATTCATCCGCATCGGACGGCATCGACGGCGCTCTTGGCGAGTCGCTTCTACCGCCCACACCTCCGGGTGTATTTGATGCGCGGTTGATCGATACCGACCTGCGCTTCCCCACCTTGCTCTTCACAGGCGTGCGCACGGATCTGCGCGGCATTTACAGCGCGCCTCCCATCACGCAGCAGTTCGAAGTGCAGGTGCGCCGGGCATTTGGCGCGTCGGCGACCTTCTTCTCGTGGTCGCTGCCGCTTCAGGCGGGTATCACGGCTGCGCGAATCACGTCCTATCCCGATCCGAGCATCGTCGACATCGACATGACCACGCAGACGCAGTTGCTGCTGCCGACCTCGGCAAACCGCTACATGGTCACAATCACGTACGGCGGACCGGCACTGCAGCGCTACAAGCTCACGGCCGACATCGCGCCCGCGGGTCGCGGCAATATCACCATATCGCCGAATCAGGTGGATTATGCGGCCGGCACCACCGTGACGTTGACGGCACAGAACCTTCCCGCGCCGGACACGTGTTTTGTGTTCTCGCACTGGACCGGTGACGCGATCGGGACCAATCCGACAGTGCTGATCGTGATGGACACGGCCAAACATGTCGTCGCAAATTACGTGCGCCGCCAATTCCCTGTGACCGTCTCCACACTCGACACGTTCTTTGTGCAGAGCACGCCACCGGCGCCGCAGAAGCTGTACCTCCGCAACAGCGGCCTCGCCTGTTACGACTGGACAGTGACGGCGAACGATCCGTGGATAAATCTTTCGAAAAACGCGGGCCGCGGCGACGACTCGCTACTTGTTTCCATCCTCGCGTCCGCGATACCCTGCCAGGGCACACATGTCGGTTCGATTTCACTCGTATCCAACGGCTCGATTCCGCGCAACATCACGATTCCCGTGATAGTACTGGTGGGCCGCAGCGACGTGACTGCGACAGTGCTCGGCGCCCCCGTGCTGCTGAGCTGCGAAACGAAGGCACAGGACGCCATCTTCGTGACACTGTACAACGACGCCGTCTCACCGCTGGTGTTCCCGAACGCGCCCGTGGCAGGCCAGGGATTTATCCTCAAGAATCCGGGACTGTTCCCGCTCAGCATCCCCGGACGCGATTCCGCCAGACTGATCTTCGAATTTGTCCCCGATCAGACACAGCGCGGTGTGATCGTCGACAATATCATCATGAACTCGAGCACATGCGGACGTCAGGCCTTCTTCAAGTTGACAGGGACACGGATCGCCCCCACAGTCACCGCCGATGTGCACGACGTGGATTTCGGCACCATCAACGCGTGCCCCACTGATCCGCTCCCTTCGCGGACGGTCGTGCTGCGCAACGCGCATGGACAACCCGCGCTGCTGCGCTACACCGTGCCTGCGGGCATCACACTTACATCGGCGCCCACGAGTGTCCCGGCATATGGCAGTGTCGACCTGGTGTTCGAGCCGGCACGGCTCGGTCCGGTGGACATCAACACCACGCTCGGTGTTGCAGCCGACTTCGGCATCTGTGTTGAGGCGCTCGACATCACGCTGCACGGACGCCGACAGGCCCCGTCCTTCCTCGTCGAAGCGGTCGCCACCCCTGGCGCGCTGCCGCCGCAAACCTTCGACTCGACCTGCGTGGGACGCTATTCCGCGCCGAAGGGTATTCGCGTCAGCAACAACGGCTCAGCCCCGTTGAATTTCACACTCGCCATCGCCGCACCCTTCGAACTCGACGGCTTCGCCAGTACTTTCGCCCTGCAGCCGGGTGAGAACCGCATCGTTGACGTGCGTTTCCATCCCACAGCTCCCGGTGTTTTTTCACAGCCATTCACGATCACCGCCGACCAGTGCGCCTTGACATCCAGCGTCACGCTCGAGGGATCGACGTACGAACAGCAGATCCTTCAGGCCGTTCTCACCCCGTCGCTGCTTTCCCTGGCCAACTGCGAAACCGACGGCAAAATTCTGCTGACCGTCACAAACACCGGCTCGCAGGCGGCCGTGTTCACCGAACTCCCGCCGCTTCCGTCCGGTTTCGCGTGGGACAGCACTTTGACGCTGCCCGTGATCATCGCGCCGGGTGGATCCTCGCCGCTTGCAACGATGATCACGTTCACACCACCCGCCGGCCAGAGCGGCACCTTCGGCGGCAGCGTGTCGTGGTACGGAGATCCCTGCGGCACCAGCGTGTATTTTACACTGGCCGGTGAACGCATCGTTCCCAGCGCTGCTCTCTCGCCGCGTTCGCTGGACTTCGGCAGCATCGTCAACTGCGGACCCACAACGCTGCCCGTCGTAAAGACCGTCACGTTCACGAATGCGAGTCCGCTGCCGGTAACCTTCACGCTCGAAGCGCCGACTAATTCGTACCGCCTGCTGATAGGCCCCGTCGACTTCCCCTCGCAGGGTGTCACAGTGCTCCCCGCCACGGCGCAGGATTTCTCGATCGCCGCGCTGCCGGGATCCGGCGGCAGGTTCAACGACAGTCTGCTCGTGCGCATTTTTGCGGGCGCGAGCAACGCGTGCAGTGAGACAAAGGTTCTGCCGCTTTCGGGTGAAAAGTTCACTCCCGCCTTTGCGCTGCTCGTGAAACCGAATCAACCGGAGTTCGACAATGTATGTGTCGGCACCGCGGTCACATGCACATGGGAAGTGGTGAACAGCGGCGACAAGCGCCTGACTGTCACCTCGCCCGGCTTCGACGCGGCGTCACCGTTCTCGCTCCCGTCGCTGCCGTTCTCGGTCACCCTCGCACCGGGCGAAAAATCGGATCTTCCCATCCGATTCCGTCCTGCCGCGGAAGGCAGTTTCTCGGCACCCGTCGTCTTCACACAGGATGCATGTCCTGGCGAACTGACGCTGACAGTGCAGGGCACGGCGATACAGCCGCTGTTTGACATCACCGCCGTCGTGCCCGCGCAGCAGATCTCGATACTGAGCTGCGAGCCCAGTCTCAGCCGCCAGTTCCGCGCGACGGTCGCAAATACGGGCACGTCCCCCGTGACAATCGCCGACGGCAGCATTCCGCCCGAGGGCTTTGTGTACGATCCGCCCGGACAGTTCCCCTTCACGCTGATGCCCGGCGGCACACGTGATGTAGTCCTGCGCTTTGCCCCGCCAGCACCGGGTGCGTATGGCGGTCTTGTGCGCCTTTTCTCTGCACCCTGCCGAGGTGAAGCGACATTCTCGGTCGGCGCCCGTCTGCTGAAGACCGACTTCGCAGTATCCCCGCAGGAAATCGATCTGGGTGACATCACCGTCTGTCCTTCCGGCACAATTCGCGACGCCGATCTCGAGAAGCTGATGCGCGAAGTCACGTTCAGAAACACTGGTGAAGTGGCTCTGTCGGTGGAGGCGGTCATCAAACCCGCGTCCACAACCCCTGCACTGCAGATTGTGTCGCCAGCGGGCAGCCCCTTCCTGGTCAATGCAAACATGATTCAGAAAGTGGCGGTCTCGGTTGTGACACCGATCGACAGCACGCTCGAACGCCTCTCAGCGTCGCTCGAGTTGACGATCCGCCGCTCCGATACGTCCTCCTGTCCGCCCGAGGTCGTGGCCGTTCCCTTCACCGCGCGCATACGTCGCACCAACTTCGCGTTTCTGCAGGACAGCGTCTCGACACTTGTCACCTGCGCCGCGCAACCGGTCACCGTGTATGCGACCCTGCACAACAAGGGCAACGCCCCCGCCTCCTTCCGTTTCGCCATCGACGGCTCCCCCGCCTTCGCTCTGGTCGACAGTCTCAGCGAGATCTCGCTGGCTCCCGGGCAGTTGAAGGATGTTCCCGTCGTGTACACACCCGACACAACGGGTGGTTCGTCGGCGATACTCATCGCGCGCGATCTGATGTGCGGCGCCGAGGCGCACGTGCATCTCGATGTCACTGTGAAACGTTCGACGCTGCAGCTTGCCTGCAACAAAAACGCGGGCATCTCTCCGCAGCAGCAAGTGCGGCCGGGTGATCAGTTCATCATTCCGATCTACCTCTCCGACGAAATCGCGTGCGCAGGCAATCCGCTCGAAGTGTCGTTCCGCATGACCTTCGACGTGCACAACCTCTCGCCCGTCGCGTTCCGCACTGCCACGGGTGCCGCAACCATCCGGCGCATCGACCCTGGTACCATCGAGGTCAGCATCGCAGCCGACAAATTCCTCGCCGGCGAGCTGGGTCTGCTGGTCATGGAAGTGCTGGTCGGCAAGGACAAACAGTATCAGTATGCAATTCAGAATCCCGCCGTGCGTCCCGATGTCGGCGGCGTGCTTCTCGACCAGAGCTGTTCCGGCACCCTGCAGGTGCGCCCGCGCCTCGGCGTGAGCACCTGGCGCGAACTTGGAATCAGCCAGCTCTCACCCCCGCGTCCAAACGTCACGGAAGGCAACGGCGGCACGACACACATCGATTTCGAGCTCGGTCGCGACGCATACGTGGAACTCGCGATACACGACCGTCTCGGCAACCGTGTTGTCACCGTGTTCTCGGGCTCCCTGAGCCGCGGCATCCACTCGATGGAACATCAGGTGTCGGCGCTGCCCAGCGGACTGTACCTGATCTCACTCAACACAGGAAGCGAATTCCTGACACAGAAATTCATCGTCGCGCGGTAAGGAGGACGCCATGAAACGCACACTATCGCTTCTCGCTCTCGTCGTGTGTCTCTGCGGAACAACCGCGCAGGCCCAGTATTACCATGTCGGAGAACGCACCTGGACCGCCTTCAGGGGCGGTATAGGCACCGGCATCAATTACACGATGCACACGGGTGACATACCCGTCCTGCCCTTTTCGGACAACACCAATTTCACCAAGGGCGGCGACGTGAACTTTACGCTGCAGGGCTTCGTCGAGAAGCCCTTCACGCGCTCTTTTGCGTTCGGCCTCAAGCTCGCGTGGGATCCCATGAGTGCCACGGTCGAACAGAACACCCTCGAACCGTACCGCATCACCGACCCGCAGGGCCAGGTGTACGACGTGCGCCGCGACCATGTGACCGAATACATACTCCGCTATGTGACAATAGGCGGATATGTGAAGATCTACCCTGTCGGCGGTCCCGGGTTCTTTGTGGGCGGCGGTGCATCGATGTCGATACTCACAACAAAACGTTTTGTCAACAACGCCACCATCACCGAACCCGAATGGGCCATCGGCACCAAGGGCACACCGCTCACCGGACCGATCGACAACGCAAATCCCCTCCGCGCCTCGGTCGATCTGATGCTGGGGTATGAGGTCTTTTTTGCATACGGCTTCCTGTCGCCGCAGGTGCAATACAACTACGGATTCGGCAGTCCCATCGACGAGAAGTACGCCGAGTCGTGGAGCATCGACAACGTCCGGCTGCTCATCAATTTCGCGCTGCCGTTGTATCAGTGAGATGACCGGTAGGACGAGTAGTTGGTAGATGGTAGATGGTAGTTGGTAGTTAGTAGATAAGTAGGTAGTAGACATTCAAGAGGCGGCCGTGTGGTCGCCTCTTTTCGTATCGCAAAGATCCGCTCTACCCATCTACCAGCTACCAACTACCATCTACTTACCTATCATCTACCCCCCAACAGTCCGTTTATTTCCCAGCAGATCAGAGGCCGTCAGCGTGACAGGACCTTTGAGTTTCGAGACCGAGACGTCGGAGGGAACAAAGTAGAACTTCTGTCCTTCGGAATACTCGAGGGGCACAATGTCGTTGCCGATTTTCAGCACGATAGAATTCGGATCAACACCGGAACTCGTGTCGCTGATGCGCGCCGTGATACGTCCGCGTGCGGGAGCCGACAGCACAATCGACGGTCCCTCGATGTCGCGTTTCACTCTGTACGACGCGAGCATTCTCCCGAATACACCGCTGACCACTCCGGGATCGCCGCCGTCCTGACGATCGAATTTCAAGAAGGCGTGTTGGCTTTGCGCCTTAATGAACGCGCCCTTGCTGTCACCACACTCTATGCTCACACGCGGCCTGCCGCCCAGTGGCATGTCGTCGGGAAACACATGGTAGGTCGTGCCCTGCTCGTCACGCGTCTCGCTGACTGTGCAGATAAGGGATCGATAGACGTCGCCCTTCACAAACTGCATGCGGAATTTCCCGTCGGGTGACACGATGCGTCCGCCCTGCGCGCTCGACACGGGAAACATGGTGTACTCCTCCGACCATGTCTCAGAATTTCCGCCCACCTCCGCGTGCAGCTCCGCACGAACGGTGCCGCCAAAAGCGGGAGGCGGCGCAAGGACGGCACGCGCCTGCGTCGGATTCACAAGCCGCACAACCGCGCGCAGCTTCTCGGATCCCTGCGCAAGCGTCACTTCAGGCACCTTCGTGAACGGCGCCGATGCTTTTACCGTGTAGACGATTTCACCGTAGAGAAAATCACGCGCCACAGTGACCGTACCCGGCCGTGTCGAAGCGACGGGTTGGGGATGTATGGCGGGAGCTGCTTGCACAAGTACGCGGAGCACGGCCTTGTTCCCGGCGATGTCGGCGGCGGTGATACGCAGCGCATTGTCGCCCGCCTTGAGTTTGTCCGAAACAAGGGCGCCGTTGTCGGCGGTGAATGCATAATACACCGCAAGATCACTCCCCTCCTCGCGGTACAATTTGCGGAACTCCCCCTTCTGTTCCTTCATCATCCAATGGTCGCGATCGATGCGGATGTGCCAGGAGTTTTTTTCCTGGATACGGTCGAAGCGCGCCTCAAAATGCGGCGTGTCGTTGAGCGCGGTGTTGATGAGGTAGGGTGTGGGATAATCCTGCGCCCCGTTGGCGCGGTCGTGCGCGCGGAGCAGCACTCCCACGCGCCCGGTGATCCGCACGGGACGCGATATCTTGAATGTTCCGTCGCTGCCTTTCACCACGGAAAACGTCTGCGGTGACGCTGATCCCTCCACTGTCGAGAAGGCGTCGAGCGGCATAAAGCAGAGCTGCCGCAGCTCGGGCGCAATACTGTCGACAGTGCGGATGTGTTGTGCGAGTTCCGGGTGCACCGGATTGTAGTCGCGGTCGCGCACCTCGAAGTGCAGGTGCGGCGGACCCGCGCCGGTGTCGCCCGTGTACGCGACGACTTCCTTCTTCGTGACGGGACACTCGTTGGCGCGGAACTCCGCGAGCCCGTAGCTGCGGCCCAATTCCGCGAGTTTTGCGCGGTAGGCGTCACGGATCTTTTTTGGGAAGCCCTTCAGATGCGCGTACACGGTGTAGTAGCCGTCGGCATGTCGCAGAATCAACAACCAACCGTATCCGCCCGGTTGAAACGTGATGGAATGCACCCACCCCGCGCGCGACGCATAGACGTCGAAGCCGGTCTGATTGCCCGTACTCACATCGATGCCGGCGTGGAAGTGATTCGAGCGGAACTCGCCGAAGGACGATGTGCGCACCGTGCCGGCATTCGTCGGCCAGATGTAGTCGTTCCAATCGGTCTCGACACGCACCGACTTGCGCCATGCTTCGACATCTTCACGCGGAGGAGCAACGGCAGTACTCGGGCGGGAGAGTTGCAGACCGGCATACCCGCCGGCAAGAACGGCGAGAACAAGCATCAGTCGCATCAGCGGCCTCCTCTTCATGCCTTCGACACAATGAAGCGGGCCGAGGGTCCGCCGTTCAACGCCACCACCAGTTCATCACCCGGGTCGATGCGTGCCACGCCTTCGGGGGTTCCGGTGAAAATGAGGTCGCCCTCCGTGAGCGTAAAAATGGAACTGAGGTATGAAATGATGTGCTCCACCGGAAAAAGCATCATCGTGGTGCTGCCGTCCTGCCGTAACACCCCGTTCACATGCAGGGTGAACGAAAGTTCCGTCGGATCGGGGAGCTGCGCGGCATCGATGAAATCGGAGAGGCACGCCGAGGTGTCAAAACCCTTTGCGATGGTCCAGGGCAGTCCTTTCGCCTTGAGGGCGTCCTGCACGTCGCGCGCGGTGAGATCGAGGCCCACAGCATACCCGGCGACGTGCTGCAGGGCATTCTCGCGTGTGATGTGTCGGCCGCCTCTGCCGATCAGCACAACAAGCTCGGCTTCGTGATGCACGTTGGATGAGATGGCGGGCAGTACGATGGCGCTGCCCTCGTGTATCACGGAGGATACGGGTTTCAGGAACACGACCGGACTCTCCTCGGTCGTGTTACCCAGCTCGGCTGCGTGCCGCGCATAGTTGCGGCCGATGCAGAAAATTGTATTGATGCCGACGCTGCGGCGCGAAGGAAGAAGAACTGCGTGTGCCATGGGGTAAAATGTGCTGTGCGGATGGGATAAAAAAAAGCTGTCACAAACGGCGGGCGTCGGCGACAGCTTTCTGGGGAATTCAATGAAGCCGGATCAGGTACCCGCGCTGTAATCGTCCATATACGCGCGCTGCTCGGCCGTGAGCTTGTCGATGCGGTAGCCCATGGTGCGGAGCTTGATGCCTGCGATTTCCTGGTCCTGCTCGACGGGGATGTCGTGCACTCCTACGTCGAGGCGCTTGCCCTTCTTCGCGAGTTCGGCGATGCGGAGCTGTGCCATGAACTGGTTGGCGAACGACATGTCCATCACTTCCGAGGGATGTCCTTCCGCCGCGGCGAGATTGACAAGACGGCCCTGCGCAAGCAGATAGATGCGGCGTCCGTCTTTCATGAGATACTCTTCGTTGTTCGTACGGATGGTACGCTTGGATTTGGCGACGGCGTCGAGTTCGGGGATGTTGATCTCGCAATCGTAGTGGCCGGTGTTGCACACGATGGCGCCGTCCTTCATCGAACGGAAGTGGCGGTCGCGGATCACGTCCTTCACGCCCGTCGCGGTGATAAAGATGTCGCCGACCTTCGCGGCCTGGTCCATCGTCATCACTTCGTGGCCTTCGAGGGTCGCCTTCAGCGCGGCTGTGGCTTTCACCTCGGTCACAATGGTGTTTGCACCGAGTCCCTTCGCGCGCTCGGCAACACCGCGGCCGCAATGTCCGAAGCCCGCGACGACCACGTTTTTGCCTGCGAACAACACGCTCGTGGCGCGGAGAATGCCGTCGAGAGTCGACTGCCCCGTGCCGTAGACGTTGTCGAAGTCCCACTTGGTCTCCGCATCGTTCACGGCGATGATCGGATACTTGAGTTCGCCGGCCGCGGCCATGGAACGGAGGCGGTGCACGCCGGTGGTTGTTTCCTCGGTGCCGCCGAGCACCGCGGGAATGAGGTCGCGATGTTTGCTGTGAATGGTGAAGATGAGATCCGCGCCGTCATCGAGCGTAAGATTGGGCTTGAAGTCGAGTGTCCGCTCGATGGCCCAGTAGAATTCCTTCACGCTCATGCCGTGCCACGCATAGATGGAGGTGCCGTTTGCCGCGAGAGCGGCGGCGACTTCGTCGTTTGTCGACAATGGATTGCACCCGCTCCAGCTCACGTCGGCGCCGGCCGCGGAGAGTGTCTCGACCAGCACCGCCGTCTCTTTCGTGACGTGCAGGCAGCCGGCGATGCGGAAACCCTTCAGGGGCTTGGTCTTGCTGTATTTTTCGCGCAGAGCCATGAGAACGGGCATGCGGCTCTCGGCCCACTGGATCTTCATGCGGCCTTCCGTGGCGAGGCGGATGTCCTTGACTTTGTAGTTCTTCTTGCTGGGTGTAGGCATGGGTTGGGGGGATAGTGTGTGGTGTGGAAAAATGAGCCGCGTGCGGAGTTGCAGCGGACGTCAGCCGATTTTCTTGAAGGTTTTCACGAGATCGAGGCCTTCCCAGGTAAATTCCGGATTCGATCGTCCGAAATGTCCGTAGGCGGCGGTGTTGCGATATATCGGGCGGCGGAGCTTGAGGCGCTTGATGATGCCGGTCGGCGTCATGTCGATGTTGTGCAGGATAAAATCCGCGATCTGCTCGTCGGTGAGGCCCTGCCTGACGCTGCCGTGCGTGTCGACATTGATCGAGACGGGCTGGGCGACGCCGATCGCGTAGCTTACCTGTATGGTACACTCGTCGGCGAGTCCCGCGGCGACCACATTCTTCGCGAGATGCCGCGCCGCATAGGCGGCGCTGCGGTCAACCTTCGAGGGATCCTTGCCGCTGAACGCGCCGCCGCCATGCGGTGCGCGGCCGCCGTACGTGTCGACGATGATCTTCCGGCCGGTGAGTCCGGAATCGCCGTGCGGTCCGCCGATCTCGAATTTGCCTGTCGGATTCACATGTATGACGGGTGCGACAGGAAGCAGCTTCTTGGGAATCACCTTGTTGATGACATGTTTGACCACATCCTCGCGGATGCGCTTCTGGGAGACGTCGGGATCGTGTTGTGTCGAAATCACGACGGTGTGCACACGCACGGGTTTGCGCCCGTTGTATTCGATCGTGACCTGCGACTTCGCATCGGGCCGCAGGTACGGCATGGGCGAGGATTTCATTTTCCGGATTTCCGCGAGCCGCGCTACCAGCTTGTGCGCGTACACGATGGCCATGGGCATGTATTCGGGGGTCTCGTTCGTCGCGTAGCCGAACATCATGCCCTGGTCACCGGCGCCGCCTGTGTCCACACCCATCGCGATGTCGCCGGACTGCTGATGCACATGCGACGCGACGCCGCAACTGTCGGCATCAAAGCGGTACTCCGCCTTCGTGTACCCGATCTCACGGATCGTGCGACGCACAACCTCGGGGATGTCGACAAAGGTGCGCGTGGTTATCTCACCGCCGACCAGGACGAAGCCGGTCGTCACAAAACATTCGCAGGCGACGCGGGCTGTGGGATCGGCTTTCAGTATCTCGTCGAGCACTGCATCCGATATCTGGTCGCAGACCTTGTCGGGATGCCCTTCTGAAACGGATTCAGATGTGAAGAGGTATGACATTGTGTGTCCTTTTGGGAGAAAATATTGTGCGTTTTCACAAAATTGTATCAATATACCGCTTTCCCGGATGCGGAGAAAGGGCGACTGCAGGAGAATGGACTATTGCACGTAGAGGTACAGGGCCTCCGGTACGTCGCTGCGCCCGTCCCGTGAGTTGTTCGTCTCGATGGGAGCTTCCACGCCCCGGACAACACCGGACGATCTGATGCACACGTCGAGACCTATGCGTGGGTCAACCGTCACTGTAATCGCGGCCGATCCGCCCGGATCACACAGCGCGTGTGTGACAAGAATGTGGACGTGTCGCGGATTGTTATTGTGTACTGCACTCATGATGAACTCCTTCGGCCGGCGGCCAATAAAAAACCTCTTCACGATGATCGGAAGAGGTGGCCGGGAACCGGATGCCGTCTTCGTCTCATCTTTCCCCCTCGCGGGGGCAGGATGGAGCACCTGTCATTCCGTGAGGTTGACGGAACCGGTTGCTACGGCGTCACAGGGCCTGATCCCTCAGCCGTTCTTGATAAGAGAAGCGTTCAACAACGCACAGTAATGTAACACGGGTTCCCCTTCCGTGTCAAGGCGGAAACGTGGAGCACACAATGGAACAGGTCCCTGCGCGGGGACCTGTTTTGTGGAGCCATCCATCGGACTCGAACCGACGACCTGCTCATTACGAGTGAGCTGCTCTACCAACTGAGCTAGGATGGCATAGCGATGTAATATAATCGTTGACGCCTGCCGACGCAAGAGCGGACCCGCATGGCCTGCGGGAGGCCACGGCAGTTTCGTGTTGGTTTCCTTTCTCGATATTTTCCCGCATGCGCATCCTGCTCATCGACAATTACGATTCGTTTACACACAACCTCGTGCACCTGTTCCGCCGCGCGGGCGCCGAGGTTGTGGTGCGACGCAATGACGAGGTGGACGACACATTCGTCGAGGGCTCTTTACCAGACCTGCTGGCGCTGTCACCCGGACCCGGCACGCCGCGTGACGCCGGCGTCAGCGCCGCCCTGGTCGGGAAATTCGCGGGCCGGCTGCCGATTTTCGGCGTCTGCCTCGGCATGCAGGTGATCAACGAAGTCTTCGGTGGAAGCACCATCCATGCCCCGTGTCCGGTGCACGGCAAGACCGATTCAATAACTCATGAGGCACAAGGTGTCTTCTCCGACATCCCGTCCCCTTTCACCGCGGCGCGCTATCATTCGCTGTGCATCGGAGATCTCGGCGAGGGATTGCGCATCACAGCGCGAGCGTCGGACGGCGTCGCGATGGCCCTCGAACACACGTCGTTGGCGATCAACGCCGTACAATTCCATCCCGAATCCTTCATGACGGCGCACGGGGATATGCTGGCCTCGAACGTGCTCCGTCTGGCGCACTTAGCCGCATCACGAGGCAAAATATGACGGCGGCGCTTCCGCATATCCGTGTGGCATCGATCACCGAGAGTGCTGCTCCCGCGCTTCTCGGCGACGAGGAATTTGTCGCCCTCTGCGACGAGGCATGTCGGCGCGCAAACACAGTGCTGTTGCTCAGCGGAGGCGGATCGGCCGAGGCACGGCGGTCCTGGCTTTTTGCGGAACCCGCAGCCCTGCTCACATACAAACCCGGCTCGCTGGAATGGCGCGACAGCAGCGGTGTCAGACATGTAGCGGCACATCCGCTCGACGCCGTGGACGGCATGCTCGAGCAACTGCGGACGGATTTCGGTAGAGATATGCCGACCCCGCGGTTCGCAGGATATTTTGCGTACGAGTTGAAGGACAGCATCGAACGCCTGCTCCGCACGGCGACCGACGACCTGTCCCTGCCGGAAATGTGGCTCATGCTGCCGACGCTCATACGCATTCACGAACGCGCAACACATCGGATGCGTGAATTCCGCGTCACCTACACCGACGTGCACGGCAGCGCTTTCGATGTGCTGGGCGCAACGGCGGACCCGATTCCACACGGCAAAACACCGCGGCTTCGCGCCAACCATTCCACACATGGCAGGGACGAATACTGCCGCATGGTGGAAAAAGCACGCACACACATCCGTGATGGTGACATCTATCAGATCAATCTCTCGCAACGCTTCGACGGTGAATTCGAGGGAGATCCGTTCGCGTACTGGACCGCGCGTTTCCGTTCGAATCCCGCCCCGTATTACGCGTGGATTAACGCGGGTGATCACCTCGTGCTTTCGACGTCGATGGAGCAGTTTCTGCGCCGCGAGGGTGACGCGGTGCAGTCGCGTCCCATCAAGGGTACACGGCCGAGGGGCAAGGATCCCGCATCCGACGCTGCCATAGTCGAGGAGCTGCTCCGCAGTGCAAAAGATGACGCGGAACTCTCGATGATTGTTGACCTCATACGCAACGACATGAGCAGGGTGTGCCTCCCCGGAAGCGTTGTCGTGCACGAACACAAACGCGTTGAATCGTACGCAAACGTGCATCATCTGGTGAGCACAGTGCGCGGAATACAACACGACGGAGCCGGTTTTGCCGAATGGATGCGCGCCATGTTCCCGGGCGGGTCCATCACGGGCTGTCCGCGCATCCGCGCGATGGAGCTTATCGAGGAATTCGAAAAAGTTGCGCGGCACGTGTACACCGGCGCCATTGGCCACGCGGCGGCCGACGGCGACATCGATCTCAGCGTGGCGATACGGACCATGATACTGGCACGCGGACGTTTCCACCTGTCCGTCGGCGGGGGCATCGTGCACGACTCGGATCCGGATGCGGAATACGAGGAGACTCTGGCAAAGGCCCGGAACTTCCTCCCCTCGCACGAGGACACCCACGGCCCCGGGAGCGCCCTATGAACATGGCGGTTCTGTATCTGAACGGTCGGCTTGTCCCCGCAGCGGAGGCCGCCATCTCCCCGCTCGACGCCGGCTTTCAATACGGTGACGGCGCGTTCGAGACACTCCTCGCGCGCGAAGGGCGGCCGCAGTTCCGGGCCGACCACTACGAAAGATTGCGGACCACCTTGTCCTTTTTGGATATCACACCGGTCCCCGCGGATGCCGAGCTGGATGCCGCGATCGACGCGGTTCTGCGCGCCAACGCTCTCGCGAATGACGAGGCGCGCGTCAAAATCATCGTGAGCCGCGCTTCCGGTCCTGAACAAGATCCGACACTCTGCATCACGGCAACTCGATACATACGGCCCGCGGTGTCGGCTCCGTACCGATTGCAGACAGTGGATGTTGCGCATCCATCCCCGTTCGCCCGTTGGAAAACACTCAGCTACGGCATGTATCGCGCGGCTTGGCTGAACGCCGGGCGCAACGGATTCGACGATGCCGTGTTCCGGACCCCGGACGGCTCGTTGCTCGAGACCAGCACCGCGGCGCTGATCGCATGGGACGGCGAACAGTGGCTCATCACTCCATCCGATCAGCGCCTCGACAGCATCGCCGCGCGTCACATCTGTTTGTTTCTAGAGGAACGCGGGTTTCGTGTTTCGAGGTCCGCTCCACGTTCGCAGGACATCCCGACGTATCGCGCCATGTGGGCGTGCAACACGCTTCGTCTTGTCCAACCCGTGACAGGCATCGACGATTGGCTCATTCGCGGGCCCGTACCCCTGCCTCCCGCGGAGTTGCGCGAGGCAATGATTATCCGCGGAAGCCACAAATAGCGCCTGTTTTCCCCAATTCGGAGCCGGCTTCGATTGTTTTGAAGGCGGTGCGCGAGTATATTGAAACGATATCCATTTCCGCCCCTCCTACCCGGTGGAGAAATCGTGACAATTGAGACCATTTTTTTCGTGATTTTGGCCGTCACGGCCGTTGTTTCAGCCGTCCTGCTTGTGACGCGCGTGAATCCGATGCACAGCGCGCTGCTGCTCATCGTGAATTTCATCGCGCTGGCGGGCATCTATCTCACCCTGCACGCGCAATTTGTCGCCATCATGCAGGTGCTCGTCTACGCGGGGGCCATCATGGTGCTGGTGCTGTTTGTTATCATGCTCCTGAACCTGCAGGACGAGGCACGATTGCACGACACGCGCTCGTGGCGTCAATACAGCGGCGCGGGACTCGCCGTGGCCGTTCTGGCTGCACTGATCCCGCTTCTTGGCGGTTCCGGTGCGTTCACGACCGAGGCGCTTGCGCACGCGCAGTCGAATCCGGCCACGCTGGGCACGGTCGAGAGCATCGGCAACGAGCTGTTCCGCAACTTCCTTTTCCCCTTTGAAATGGCTTCGCTGCTGCTCCTCGCCGCCATTGTCGGCGCGGTGGTGCTGGCGAAGAAACGATTCCCCTGAACCCCTGCCCCACGCGACTATGATTCCCATCGAATGGTATCTGATCCTGAGCGCGGTGATGTTCGTGATCGGCGTTGCAGGCGTTTTGACGCGTCGGAACGCCATCATCATCTTCATGTGCATCGAGCTGATGCTCAACTCCGTGAACCTGACCTTTGTCGCATTTTCGGCCTATCTGGGCTCGGCGGCGGGACAGATCATCGTCTTTTTTGTGATGGCGGTGGCCGCCGCCGAAGCGGCGGTGGGCCTGGCCATCGTGATTGCGCTTTTCCGCAACAAACAGACAGTCGACATCAACGACGTGAACATTCTCAAGTGGTGACACGCGGCATCCGCCGTCTCTCGAGGTCTCATGCACGCCTACACGCCCCTCATCGTCCTTTTCCCGCTGCTCGGTTTTCTGTTCAACGGCCTGTTCGGCCGGAAGCTCCGTAATGAAAACCTGATCGGCTGGATCGGCAGTCTTGCGGTCGGCATTCCCTTCGTGGTTGCCGCTGCCATTTTCTTCTCGCTGCTCGGCGCGGATCCGGAACACCGCAGCCACATCGTGCCGTTGTTCACCTGGCTCACCGCGGGCTCCTTCACCGTGTCGGCCGCGTATCAGGTGGATCAGCTCTCGATCCTTATGACGCTCATCGTCACGGGAGTGGGTTTCCTGATCCACATTTACTCGATCGGCTACATGCACGGCGACCGGGGCTTCTGGCGCTTCTTCACCTACCTGAACCTCTTCATTTTCGCGATGCTCAATCTTGTGCTCGCGGACAATTATGTGCTGATGTTCCTCGGGTGGGAAGGCGTGGGCTTGTGCTCGTATCTGCTGATCGGCTTCTGGTACGACAGGAATTTCGAAGGCACGGGCATTGTGTGGACCGGCGACGCGGGCAACAAGGCCTTTTGGGTGAACCGCATCGGCGACTTCGCCTTTATGCTCGGCATGTTCCTGATCTTCCGCGAATTCGGTTCGCTGACTTTCCGCGAAGTCTTTGAAGGAGCGGCCTCATACAGTCCGGGCAATTCTACCATCATGTGGGCCACGCTGCTGCTCTTCATCGGCGCCACCGGCAAGAGCGCGCAGATTCCTCTGTTCATCTGGCTGCCCGACGCCATGGCGGGTCCCACTCCCGTGAGCGCCCTCATCCATGCCGCGACCATGGTCACCGCCGGCGTGTACATGGTGGCGCGCAATTCGCTGCTGTACGCGCTTGCACCCGACACGATGGCCGTGGTGGCCGTGATCGGCGCCCTGACCGCCATAGTGGCCGCCTCGATCGGCATCGCACAGAACGACATCAAGAAAGTGCTTGCCTATTCGACAGTGAGCCAGCTCGGGTACATGTTTCTCGCCCTGGGTGTCGGCGCATTCACCGCGGGCATTTTCCACGTGATGACACACGCGTTTTTCAAGGCCTGCCTCTTCCTCGGCAGCGGATCGGTGATACACGCCATGCACGAGGAACAGGACATCCGCCGCATGGGCGGACTCAAATCCGTGATGCCGCGCACGTACTGGACCTTCCTCATCTCGAGTTTCGCGATCGCGGGCTTCCCGCCTCTGTCGGGATTTTTCAGCAAGGACGAGATATTATGGAGCGCCTTCGCTGATGGATCCGTGCTGCTGTGGATGATAGGTGCGGCCGCCGCGCTGATGACGGCGTTCTACATGTTCCGCATGGTCACATTGACCTTCGACGGCGCCCCGCGTTGGGAGGCCGGCAAACATCCGCACGAGTCGCCCGCGACGATGACGATACCGCTGATACTGCTGGCCGCGCTGGCCGTGGTGGGCGGCTTCCTCGGCGTGCCCGCGGCTCTGGGCGGCGGCAACGCCCTGCATCAGTGGCTGCATCCCATCTTTGCTCCGGCCGCGGCGCATCTGCACGCGGGCCACGAATACAGCCATGCGACGGAGTACATTCTCATGGCCGTGAGTGTGGCCATCGGGGTGACAGGATTCTGGTTCGGCCGGAAAATCTACCGCGCAAATCCCTCGGCCGATGAGTCCTTCGTGGCGCGCGCCGGCGGTGTGCAGCGGACCCTCGCCCGCAAATACTACATCGACGAGGCCTATCTAGGCGCCATCGTCCGTCCGCTGGTCGGAGTCTCCGACCGCGTGCTCGCGCGAATCGTCGACACACGTCTCATCGATGGATTTGTCAACGGACTCGCCACCATCACCGGCAGGACGGCGGCCGGTATGCGTTTGATCCAGACCGGCGTCGTGCAGACCTATGCGACCATGATTGTCGCCGGCATCCTCATCGTACTCGGACTGCTTCTCCTCGCCTGACAATGCCCATGATCCCGAACCTGCTGAGCATTCTGATCTTCACGCCCGCGGCCGCCGGCGTGTTGCTGTTACTTCTGCGCCGCAACGAGCGCGTCATGAAGGCCGGCGCCGTCGCCATTAGCGCCGCGCTGTTTTTCCTTTCCCTGCCTCTCTACTTCGCCTACGATCCCGCGAACGCCTCGATGCAGTTCATCGAAAAGACGTTGTGGATCCCGTCGTTCAACGTCAGTTACCATGTGGGAATCGACGGACTTTCTCTGCTGCTGGTTTTGCTCACGACGTTTTTGACACCGATCGTCATCGTGTCATCGTGGAAGTCCGTCACAAAGCAGGTGCCGCTGTACCTCTTCCTGATGCTGCTGCTCGAGACAGGCATGCTGGGTGTTTTCTGTTCGCTCGATACGTTCCTTTTCTACGTGTTCTGGGAAGTGATCCTCATCCCGATGTACTTCATCATCGGCATCTGGGGCGGAAAGAACCGCGTGTACGCCACCGTGAAGTTCTTCATCTTCACGATGGTCGGCTCCCTTCTCATGCTGATTGCGATACTCTGGATGGGATGGTACGCGTCCACGCTGCCCGGAGGTGTTTTCACCACCGACTTCACCGCGCTGCTTGCCCTTGCCCCGCAGATTCCCGCACCGGCGCAGGCCTGGCTGTTCGCGGCCTTCGCCCTGAGTTTCCTGATCAAGGTGCCCGCGTTCCCGCTTCACACATGGCTTCCCGACGCACACGTCGAGGCGCCCACGGGTGGATCGGTCATACTCGCGGGTGTGCTGCTGAAACTCGGCACCTACGGCCTGGTGCGTTTCAACGTGCAGCTCTTTCCCGGCGCGACGCTCGAGTACGCGGGATGGCTCGCGGGGCTCGGCGTGGCGGGCATCATCTACGGCGCTCTCGTCTCGATGGTGCAGAAAGACGTGAAGAAGCTCGTGGCATACTCGTCCGTCAGCCACATGGGTTTCATCCTGCTCGGCATTTTCGGATTGACCGTCGAGGGCATGCAGGGCGGACTCATTCAAATGATCAACCACGGACTCTCCACGGGCGCGCTCTTCCTCCTTGTGGGAATGATCTACGACCGCAGGCATACGCGTATGATCGAGGATTTCGGCGGCCTGGCGCGCCACGTGCCGGTCTTTTCGACCATCTTCCTCATCGTCACCCTCTCGTCGATAGGGCTGCCGGGACTCAACGGTTTTGTGGGTGAATTCCTGATCCTGCTCGGGTCCTTCGGCTCCGTGACACTCGGTTCCATCTGGTACACCGTGTTTGCATCCACAGGTGTCGTGTTATCGGCCGTGTACATGCTGTGGATGTTCCAGCGCGTGGTGTTCGGCACGACGCGCAATGACGAGAACACACGCATCGCGGATCTCTCGCGCCGGGAAATCGGACTGCTTATTCCGATTCTCGTCTTCATCGTGTGGATCGGCGTGTTTCCCTCCACCTTCCTTTCAAAAACAGAACCGACGATGAAACGCATCGTCGGGCAGTATCACAGCGTTTCCGCGCCCGCGACTGCTCCCGCACCCGCCGCCGCGTCGAAGTGATCCCATTCCCATGACGTTCCGACTCCGCACATTCGGACTCGCGGCAACTGCGGCCGCGATGATTCCCGTCGTTACCGCGCGCGCCTCCGAGACGCATGCGGTGTCGCAGCCGCACCCCGCGATGATAGCCCCGTTCATTCTTCTGCTGCTGGCCATCGCGCTCATGCCCTTCATTCACAAACACTGGTGGGAGAAGTACTACGCGCACGTCTCCGTTGCGCTTGCGCTTGTCACCATCGTGTACTACGTCGGGGTGCTGTCGAATCCGGTGCGTATGCTGCATTCGGGCATCGAATTTTTCAGCTTTATCTGTCTGGTGGGATCCCTGTTTGTTGTTGCCGGCGGCATGCATATCGGTCTGAAGGGATATTCGACACCCGTGTCGAACACCATCCTCTTGCTGTTCGGCGCCGTGCTGTCGAATCTCGTGGGCACGACGGGCGCCTCGATGGTGCTGATCCGCCCATACATCAGGAACAACAGATATCGCATCCATCCCTACCACGTCGTCTTTTTTATCTTCATCGTGAGCAACATGGGCGGATCGCTGACGCCCATCGGCGACCCGCCGCTGTTCCTCGGATATCTGCGCGGCATACCCTTTTTCTGGGTGCTCACGAATCTCTGGCCGATCTGGCTGCTGTCGATAGCCCTGATACTCGCAGTGTTTGTGGTGATCGACACCCGCTACTACCGCAAGGTTCCCGCCAGTGTGCGCGCGTCGCTGCATGCCGGCGAGGAACACGCGAAGTTCGAGGGCTGGCACAACATGGGATTTCTGCTGGTAATACTCCTCGCCGTGTTCATCCAGGAGCCGCCGTATCTGCGCGAAGCACTGATGCTCGCCGCGGCGGCGGGCTCGTATCTCACGACCAACCGGAATATTCACAAGGCGAACGATTTCAACTTCGCGCCCATCAAGGAAGTGGGTTTCCTGTTTATCGGTCTTTTTGCAACGATGGTCCCCGCGCTCGACTGGCTTGAAGCGAACGCCGTGTCGCTCGGCATCACTTCCCCGGGCCATTTCTACTGGGGCTCTGGCGCGCTCTCGTCGTTCCTCGACAATGCCCCGACCTACCTGAACTTTCTGAGCGCGGCATTCGGCTTGTTCGTGACACCCGCCACGATCGACGCGGTACAGGCCCTTGTCAACTCGGGCGCGCCCACCGTTGCGGCTCACGCGCACGACGTGCAGCAGACCTACGCGATGCTGGTATCACATCATGCCGACATGGTGGCCGCGAAGTCGGTGCCCGTGGCCGACATCCAGGTCAGTTACCTGATGGCGATGCACCCGATATACATTCAGGCGATCAGCATCGGCGCCGTGTTTTTCGGCGCGAACACCTACATCGGCAACGCGCCGAATTTTATGGTGAAATCCATCTCCGAGCAGCTCGGCGTGCGTATGCCGTCGTTCTTCGGATACATGGTGCGTTATTCAATTCCCGTACTCATACCGATTTTTACGCTCGTGTGGCTGCTGTTCTTTTCAGCACACTAGACTCCGATTTTGCAACCCGACAGTCCCGTAGACCTCATGCAGCAACTCCTCACCGACACACTCGCCGCCGCGCCCCTCAGCGCCCTCATTGTCAGCAGTCTGCTCGTGATACTCCTGCACACGTTCCGCAAGGACGCGGAGCACGGCGTGTTCCTGCTGTCGCTCGCGGGCATCGCCGCTGCGCTCGTTTACGCCGTGCTGATGTTTCCAGAACGCGGGATCGCCTTCTCGGGCATGATCGTGACAGGCGGCTACGCGAGCATCATCACGGTCATCCTGCTGCTTGCGGCCGCGCTCGCGTTGTTGCACGCGCGCGAAGTTCTGCCGAAGATCGGCGCGCATTACGGCGAGTTCTACATCCTCGTGATGCTGTCCCTCACGGGTATGGTGACGCTGGCCACTGCGTACGATCTCGTCGCCGCGTTTATCGGACTCGAGATCATGTCGGTTTCGCTGTACGTTCTGGCGGGTCTGCTGCGCGCGCAGCGCCGCGCAAACGAGGCGGCCCTGAAGTACTTCCTGCTCGGCGCCTTTTCGACGGGCTTCATGCTCTATGGCATCGCGCTGATATACGGCGCAACCGGTGGCACGGGATATGAGATCATCATGCGTTCAACGGCCTCGCATGGCACGCCCGTCTTTCTTGCGGGACTCGGTCTGCTGCTGGTCGGTTTCGCCTTCAAGATCGGCGCGGTTCCCTTCCACATGTGGGTGCCCGATGTGTACGACGGCTCCTCCACGCTCGTCACCGCTTTCATGGCCACGGCTGCCAAGGCCTCCGCATTTTCCGCGATCATCGTCTTTTTCTCGATGACGTTCGACACCGGCGACAACCGCATAGGGATCACGATCGCCGTGCTCGCCACTGCCTCGATGCTGGTCGGCAACGTCGCCGCGCTTGCGCAGGACAGCGTGAAGCGTATGCTCGCCTATTCCAGCATCGCACACGCAGGCTACATGCTCGTCGGAATTTCATCGCTGTCGCTCGACGGGATGACTGGCGTGCTCTTCTATCTGCTCTCGTACGTGTTCACCACCGCGGGGTCCTTCGGTCTCGTGGCGCTGGTCGAGTCAGCAAACGACGGCGACGCATCCGTGAAACGTTTTGCGGGACTCGGCCGCACATCGCCGCTGCTTGCCGCGTTGATGACCCTGTTTCTGCTCTCTCTTATCGGCCTTCCGCCGCTCAGCGGATTTTTCGGAAAATACTACGTGTTCTTCGCCGCGGTGAAAGACGGCGCGATCTGGCTCGCCATCGCGGGCGTGGTGACCAGTATGATCTCGTTGTACTATTACCTGCGCGTGATCGTTGTTATGTATTTCACGACGGATGAGGATAGCGCTGCCGTGCCGGTCGGCGGGCTGGGCCTCGCCTCGCTGCTCCTTTCAGCGGCCGGCGTGCTGCTCTTCGGACTTTTCCCCCGCCTCTTTATCGACGTGGTGAAGCAGCTCCCCGGATCATGAAACCCGTCTTCACCGCGGCAGAAATGCGCGGCTGCGACGAGGCAGCCACCACGCGCTACGGCGTGCCGGGTATAGTGCTGATGGAAAACGCCGCGCGAGGCGCGGTGGATCTTGCCGAAGAGTGCCTCGGCGGATTACAGGATAAACACCTCCTGTTTCTGTGCGGGCGGGGGAACAACGGCGGCGACGGATATGCCATGGCACGCCACGCGCTGAACCGCGGAGCAAGGGCGACAGTGCTCGCGCTCGCCTTTGATAGCCACGGCGATGCCGAAGCGAACCTGACGATGCTGCGCGCTGCTCTGGCGGACACAACGCTGGGGCGGCTCGACGTACTGGATGACGGATCGCTGCAGGCCGCGCTCGATACGCGCCCGGATCTGCTGATCGACGCGCTGCTTGGCACAGGACTGACATCCGCCTTACATGATCCGGTGAGCGCCTACGTGCGCCAGGTGAACGACGCCGCTCTCCCCGTCCTTGCCGTCGATATTCCGACCGGAGTGAACAGCGACACAGGCGAGGCGACGGGCGGAGCCATCATGGCACGCTGGACGGCTGCCATGGGCGGCCTGAAGCGCGGACATCTGTTTGCGGACGGACGGAACCACAGCGGTATCACGGACGTCATCGACATCGGCATGCCGCGCGCGGGATATTACTCCGCAGCGACATCCACCTGGCTGATAGAATCAGGCGACGTTGCGGGGATGCTGCCGCGGCGAGCCGTCGACGCACACAAGTACGCGGCCGGCAGCGTCTGTATTGCCGCGGGATCATACGGGATGACAGGTGCGGCAGCGCTTGCAGGACTCGCATCACTGCGAGCCGGGGCGGGCATCAGTTTCCTTGCAACACCCGCGCCCCTGCACGACGCGCTCGTTCAGAAACTCACTGAAGTTATTCTCTGCCCCATGCCCGCGACCTCGGGTGCTGCCTTCGCGCGCGACGCGGTGTCCGGCCTGCTCGAACGCATGCGGACGTCACGCGCCTCCGCCATCGGTCCCGGCATCTCCCGTGACGAGGAGACGCAGGCGTGTGCGCGTGAGCTGATCGGCGCGGCCGATTTTCCGCTCGTCATCGATGCCGACGCGCTGTACGCGCTGACAGGACACCTCGACGTGCTGGCCGCCAACGCGGGTCGTTCGATACTCACACCACACGCGGGTGAATTCCAGCGGCTCAGCGGCATGACACGCGAGGATGTTTCGCGCGATCCCGTCGAGTGCGCGCGAAGTTTCGCGCGCGCGCACGGCTGCACGCTGCTTTTAAAAGGCGCACCCACTGTGATCGCGACGGCCGACGGCCGTGTGTTCGTCAACAGCACCGGGAACCCCGGAATGGCTACGGCCGGGTCAGGAGATGTCCTGACGGGCTTGCTCGCCGGATTTCTTGCACAGGGATTAGATCCTGTCGCCGCCGCGATCTGTGGCGCCTTTGTCCATGGCCAGGCGGGCGACCGCAGCGCGGCGGTGACGGGGATTCATTCACTGATCGCAGGCGACATTCTCGACCATATCCCGGAAACGCTCCGCCTGCTCACACCTTCCACGGCATGACCCTTTCGAAAAACGTCACCCTGTGGCGTATGCTCGCGGCCGGCTGGGCGGCCATGATTCTTTTTGTGCTTCTCGTGCCCGGTGACTCTGTTCCAACACTGCCCTACTGGCCGTTCCCCGTCCCGTACGACAAAACCGTACACACCGTCCTGTTCTTCGTGCAGGCCGTGTGTCTGCGGAAATCCATCACGGTGGCCGAGGGCGGAGACCGCCTCTTCGCGGCCGTCGCCGTGGCGCTCGCAACCAGTTCCTTCGGCACAGCGACGGAGGTGCTGCAGATGCTCGCCGTCGCGCGTTCGGCCAGCATGCTCGACGCCTTCGCGGATCTTGTCGGCGCGTGTGCGGGGGCGATGCTGGTGTACGGACTCGAGATGCGGGCCAGAAAAAAAGACGGACGCCCCGGGGGACGTCCGCAGTAACTGCTTCGGTGATATCAGAGTATCCGATCCGATACTCCCGTGTGTTAGAACACTCCCAGGAGTTTGAGGAGCAGCGCGGCGAGACCCGCTGCTATCACGAGTGCCATGAATAGAAATTCGCGCGGAAATGCGCTTCCGCCCTTTTCTTGTTCGGCCATGGAAAACCTCCGGAATGGCGTGAGAAATGACGCGTTCAACAGGTGTATGCGTTCATCCACACGCCGGCGGGCGGCGCCCTTGTAAGCCGTTCGTTTCCTCTACGCGGGACGTATTCCGGACAGATGTAGACGTCATACACGACGCGCACACGCGCACGGCGGGAGTCGATCCCGGCGCTGCGCACCTGACGGACAGCACGTTTATGGGTCGCGCAAACCGCGACGGCGTTCGACCGGTAGGACGCGCCTTTGTCATGATCCGGCGCCGCGGGGGGCACGGCACAGGGATTAAAGACATTGAGATGATGACGCGCGGCGCCGGTGTCGTCGTAGCGCCACTGACCGGCATGCCACGCGAGCATGCCTGCAATAACAGCCCCGAGAATCAGGCAGCGCGCGGCGAGCCGCGGCAGGGACCGGTATTGATAATCAGGTGTCATAGCAGTTGTAGAGTACGACATTCTCACGAGAAAATCACACCCGAACGTATCACCAGAACGACTTCGGCAGAACGATGCGGCGCAAGGTCTGCATGCCGCTCATCGAGGGTTCCACGCGTCGTTCAATCCACGCATAGAGTGTCGGAAGCACCAGCAACGTGAGAAGCGTCGATGTAATGAGACCGCCGATCACCACCGTGGCAAGCGGCCTCTGCACCTCGCTGCCCTGCGACGTGTTCAGCGCCATGGGCAGGAAGCCCAGACTCGCCACAAGGGCCGTCATCAGCACCGGACGGAGGCGGTCGATGGAGCCCTCGGTCACCGCCTCATCCAACGGACGACCGGTATGGCGCAGGTGATTGAGGTGTTCCACCAGCACAACGCCATTCAGCACAGCCACGCCGAACAGCGCGATGAACCCGATGGCGCTGGTGACACTGATGTTGAGTCCGCGCAGCCACAAAGCGATGAGTCCGCCGCTCAACGCGAAGGGCAGATTCGTCAGAATAAGCATGGCGTGCCGCAGTTTGCCGAACATGGTGAAAAGCAGCAGGTAGATGATGAGCAGTGCAAGAGGCACCACAAGCAGGAGGCGGCTCATCGCGCGCTGTTGATTCTCGAACTGTCCACCGTACTCGAGGAAATAGCCTGGAGGCAGCTTCAGGGAGGTCCCGATGCTCGCGCGCAGATCCTGTACGTAGCTGCCGACATCACGATCCGCGAGATTGATGCCGACCACCATGCGGCGTTGTCCTTTTTCGCGACTGATCTGCACGGGCCCCTCCACCGCCTCCACGCGGGCAAGGGAGGAGAGCGGGACGCGTCCGCCGGACGGAAGATCCACCAGCACGTCGCGTATCGCCTGTATCGAGTTGCGGTGCGCTTCACCGAGGCGGAGCACCACCGCCGTGCGGCGCGTGCCTTCGAGCACCTCCGACACCGCCTTGCCGCCTATCGCCATCTCCACAACGTCGAGCACGGCGGCCGCATCGAGTCCGTAGCGGGCAAGCTGTTCCTGATCCATGGTGACGTCGAGGTAGGTCTGCCCCGATGTCTGTTCCACTATCGCATTGCCCGTGCCTTCGATCGATGACGCGAGCGCCGAAATATCGCGGGCCACCGCGTTCAAAACATCGAAGTCCTCGCCGAACACCTTCACCGCGATGTCCGACTTGACACCGGCCACGAGTTCGTCCACACGCATGGCTATGGGCTGTGTGATGTTGTAGCTGATGCCGGGCTCGCGCGCGACGATCTCCTCGATCTGCGCCCCTATGTCGGCCTTGGTCACGCCGTCCCGCCATTCCTTGCGCGGACGAAGCATGATGAAGCAGTCCGTCTCATGCACGCCCATGTAGTCGTTCGCAAGATCCGGCCTGCCGGTTTTGAACACCGCGGCGCGCACTTCCGGAATGGCGCGTATTTTCTTCTGCAGCGCGATTCCCCTTTCCACTGATTCCGACAGCGCGACACTCGGAAGGCGTTTGACTTCAAGCAGGAAGGAGCCCTCGTCCAGCTCCGGCAGGAATTCCGACCCGAGAAAGCCGAGCAGCAGCAGCGATGCCGCGAGTACGCCGAACGCCGTACCGAACGTGCGGCTGTAGTGCCTCAGCGACCAGACCAGCGCGCGACGGTACAGCGGCGTGAGGTGACGGATCACGATGTTCTCGCGAATGCGCTCGGGCACGGTGAGGAAAAACGACGAGACGACGGGAACGAAGGTAAAAATGAGAATAAGGGATCCGAGTATCGCAAATCCCACCGCGTATGCCATCGGTGCGAACATCTTCCCTTCCATGCCCTGGAAACTCAGGATGGGGATGTACACCATGAGTATGATCAGCACGCCGAAAGTGATCGGACGCGCGACCTCCTTCGTGCTCTCGGCGATGATGTCGATGCGCCTGCGCGCGAGTCCGCGTTGCGCCTGCATCGACCGCACGTAGTTGTCGATCAACACCACGGCGCCGTCGACGATCATGCCGAAATCGAGCGCTCCGAGACTCATGAGATTTGCGGAAAGGCCCAGCCACTCCATCCCGATGAAGGTGAAGAGCATGGCGAGCGGGATCACTCCCGCGACGATCAGCGCCGCGCGCCAGTTGCCGAGGAAGAAGAACAACACCACGATGACAAGAATACCACCCTCGATGAGATTCGTTTCGACCGTCGCGATCGTGTTGTTGACGAGTTCGGTCTGATCATAGAAGGAACGGATCACAACACCGGGAGGTAGAGAGGCATTTATCTCCTCGACCTTGGTCTTGATCCGCTCGATCACATCGCGGCTGTTCTGGCCGCGAAGCATCATCACGATGCCCGTCACAGCTTCGCCCGAGCTGTCCTTTGTCACCGCGCCGGCGCGCGTCTCGGGGCCCACGCGCACATCAGCCACATCGGAGATCCGCACAAAGACGCCACCGCGCGACGAGACCACCAGACGACGCAGGTCGGCTTCACCCGCGAGATATCCCAGACCCCGGATGATATACGACTCGCCGTTCGCCTCGAGGAAATTGCCCCCGACGCCCAGATTGTTGCGCGCCACGGCGGCCTGGACTTCCTCGAGCGTGAGTCCGGCCGCGGCCAGTTTCTCCGCGTCCACCAGGATATGATACTGGCGCACAAATCCGCCGAAACTGTTCACTTCCGTCACGCCGGGTATGGTCTTCAACTGCGGCTTGATGATCCATTCCTGAATGCTGCGCAGCTCCATGGCGCTGCGATCGGCGCCCTCGACCACGTACTGGTATATCTCTCCGAGGGCCGTCGAGATCGGTCCGAGCACGGGTTGATCCGCGCTCTCCGGCAGTTCCGACCGCATGCCGCTCAAGCGCTCCGAAATCAACTGCCGCGCGAAATACACGTTGACGCGGTCCTTGAACACCACCGTCACAACGCTCAGCCCGTGTTTCGAGATGGAGCGGACTATCTCGACATCGGGCAAACCGTTCATCGCATTCTCGATCGGATACGAGACGAAACGTTCCACGTCGAGAGGCGAGAGTGTCGGCGCGGTGGTGATGACCTGCACCTGATTGTTGGTCACGTCGGGAAACGCGTCGATGGGAATTTTCTGCAGCGCGATAATACCCAGCCCGACGATGGTGAGAAGAAAACCGATCACAAAGAGCCGGTTCTTCAGCACAAAGTTGATGATGCGCGCGCTCATGCCCGCTCAGCCCCGGATGCGCGATGTTTGGTCGTGATGCCGCAACAACGTTGCATGGCTCACTCCTCGTCCTGCGCGACTTTGAGCATGGATTTCAACGTGAATCCGCCGCGGCGGACCACAATATCACCCGGCTGTATGCCCTCGCGCAGGTCCACGCGGTCGTCGTGTTCGGCTGCGATGCGCACCTCGCGGTAGAGGAAGGTGCTGTCGTCGCTCCGCACAAACACGAAGGCGCGATTTCCGTCGCGCACGAGCGCCGAGGACGGGATGGAGAGCGCCGCGAGCCGGTCGGTCGCGATGATCAGGGTGCCGGGCAGATTCGGACGCAGGAGTCCTTTGTTGTTTTGAAAGGCGCAGCGCAGCGGCAGCGCGCGCGAGGCGGGATCGAGGACCGACCCGACATCGCTGACACGTCCTTGAAAGCTCTGTTCCGGATACGCGCGGGTTTCGAAAGTGACGGAGAGTCCGGGATGCACCAGGTCGATCTGCTCGAGGAACACTCCGCCTTCGACCACTGCCACCGACGGATCGACAATGCTGACAAGATCGGCGGCAGCGTCGGTGCGCTTGCCGATATTGGCATGAACCGCGCTCACAACACCCGTGATCGGCGCGCGCAAGCGCAGAAGTGTTTCGCCCTCACCGGGAGCGCGCAGCAGCGCGTCCAGATCCGCCTGCGCCATGCCCGCGCCGGTCAGGCGTTTCCGCGCGGCAAACACGCGCATGCGCGCTGAGACGGCCGCACTTTCCGCGTTTTGCAGTTCACGATCCGAAGCCACCTTTTCGCGATGGAGCAGTGTCACCCGCTCGGCCTCCGCGCCTGCAGCGCGCTCATCCGCCATGGCGCGAATACATTCGGCGACCATCTCGCCGAGGGCGGGACTCTCGATTTCGACGAGCACCGCACCCTTCGACACGCGCGCCCCGAGCCGCGCATGAATGGCGCGCACGCGGCCCTCCACGAGCGACCCCACGGTGGCCGAACGCGACGGATCGAGTATCACGGTTCCGGGCACACGAATGCTCCGCGATCGCGAGTCCGCATCGACGGTGTCGAATTCGAGTCCGATGCGCGCGCGCGTGTCGGCGTCTATCTGCACACGGTCGGCGAGGGACTTCTCCGGAGCCGCGTCCTTCGTCTGTCCGGAATCCCCCCCGCCGCAGGCGGCGAGGAGCAGGAGCGATACAAGAGCTGCGTTTCCGATTTTCATGATGTTATTCGTTGATGAGGGTTGAGCCGCTTGTCCGTTCGTATTCGGCGACGGCTCTCCCGAAATCCAGGAGTGCGTCGAGATACGCGAGTTCCATTGAATGCGCGCTGCGCAGCGCGTCGAGCAGTTCCATGTACGAGATCCGGCCCGCTGCAAACGAGACCTCCGCAGCGTGGAGGATGTCGCGCGCGTCCGTTTTCACCATGTCGGCATAGGTGCGCGCGGCGTTCCGGCTCGCGCGTAATTCGCCCAGTGCTGCGAGGTGTGCATCCATCCACTCGCGTTGAGCCAGCGTCGCAGCGGTCTCCGCCGCACGCGCCACGGCCTCGGCCTCTTCCGCCCTTCCCCTTTCACCGAGCAGGAACCACAGCGGCACCTGGGCCGAAAACTCCGCACCCCAGAACCAGCCCGCACCCACGGCCTCCTGCCTGAACCACGAGGCGCTGAATCGAGGAAGATACTCGAGCCATCGCCACGACGCGTCACTGCGCGCCGCCCGCGCTTCGTCCAAAGCCGGATCCGGCGGCGGATATCCTGTCACCTGCGGATCACCGACTGCGAGCACTGCCTCGAGATCCGTGTGCTGAAGATTGCCGGCCGAAAGGTCGGCGTTCCCCATGAGCAAACGCAGCCGGCGCTCGGCGGAGATCGATGCTTCCTCCGCGCGGGTGTACAACACGCGCGCATCCGCTCGCTCCGCGCGGAAGCGCAACTCCTCCAGTCGGGAGGCCTGTCCGGCCGCAGTACGCTTGGAAGCAAACGCCGCGAGAGTGTCGAGCCGCATTTGATTTTGCAACAGGATCTCGCGTTTCCGAAATGCGACCGAGGCCTCGGCGAATGCCACAATGGCATCCGCGCGTGTTTCGCGGCGGGCGCGTGCAAGACGCAGCACATCGGCACTCTCGAGATGCCGGTACTGCCAGGCGCGCGCACCGATCAGCAGCGGAATGTCGAAGGACTGGCTGATAGTGTAATACCGCATCATGCCGTCGCCGATGCCGCCCCGGCCGGGAATTTCCTCCTCGCTGTACGAGAGTGTCGGACTCTCGGGCGACAGCGCCTGCAGTCGGCGCGCGCGCGTGGCGTCGGCGCCCGCCTCAGCGTAGAGTATGCGTGGATGTGCCGCCTCAGCGCGGCGTATCACGTCGCGCAAGCCGAGGGTCTGTCCGCGCCCGGCAAGCGGGAGAACGGCGGAGAGCAGTAACAGTGTTGGGAGGAAAGGTGCGTGTCTCTTCATTGATCGCGGCGTCCTGCGCTGCCCTGTGTCAGCCGTGACGAATAAGCATCATGTCGCCATCCTTGACGACGTACTCCTTGCCTTCAAGGCGCCAGTGGCCCTTGTCCTTGCAAGCAGCAAGAGATCCGAGCGCGACGAAGTCGTCGAAGTGCACAACCTCGGCGCGTATGAACCGGTTCATGAGATCGGTGTGAATCACGCCTGCCGCTTCCTGCGCGCTGGTCCCGCGGCGGATTGTCCACGCGCGGCATTCGTCCTCGCCGTACGTGAGGAAGGAAATGAGTCCGAGCATGCGGTAGGCCGCGCCGATGATGCGCACGAGGGCCGATTCCGTGATGCCGTAATCGGCCATAAACGCGCCCGCGTCCTCGTCCGACAATTGCGCGAGTTCCATCTCGACCTTGCCCGAGAACGCATCCACCGCAATGCCCGCGCCCCCGAAGGCGGCGCGCAGCGGTTCTATGTGTGATTCACGCGAGGTGATGGCGCTCTCGTCGAGATTCAACACGGCAAGCAGCGGCTTCTCCGTCAGGAATTGATAGCCGCGGATGGCGCGCTTTTCGTTCGGATCGAGTTCGAGCATGCGCAGCGGCATCTCCTGTTCGAGCGCGGCAAAACCCTTCTCGAGCACCTGCAATTCGAACTTCTGCTTCTCATCCTGCGTCTTCTGAATCTGTTTGCGCAGCTTGTCGATGCGCGACTCCATCATGGCCAGATCACTGAGCAGAAATTCGGATTCAAGGATCCGAATATCGCGCGCGGGATCGATGGAACCCTCGGGATGCGGATACATGGGATCGTCGAATTGACGGACGACATGGATAAAGGCGTCGTTGGTTTTGACGCTGCCGAGGAAGGCGCTGGTGAACTGCGTCGAATCGCGGTCGCCCTTTTTCAGGCCCACCACGTCGACAAACTCGGTGGACGTGTACACCTTCTTTTTCGGATTGAAAATCCCCGCCAATGTGTCGATGCGCGCGTCGGGAACCTTCACCGTGGCGATGTTCGATTGCTGGCGGTGCGCCGCCCCTTCATCGAGGTGCGTGCGTGAAAGCGTCTGGAATAAGGTCGATTTGCCGCTGTAGGGCAGGCCGACGATGCCTATCTGCATGGAGTGTCCTGGAACTCGTACTGGGAGGACCGGACCACAAAAAGCGGCCCGGAAAACACCAATATCGCAAATTCCGCGGAGACTTCGTAGTTATTTGAGAACCACGAGGCGCAGGTCCGCGCGTAAAGTACCTGTCAGCAGCACGCAGTAATACGCGCCGCTGGCAATGTTGGAAGCGTCGAAATACACCTGATGTCCGCCCGCGGCAATGAGGCCGTTGACAGGTTCCGCCACACAACGCCCGAACGAATCGTAGATGCGCAGCACGGTGTACCCGGTCTCGACCGTGTTGAACTCGAGCCGCGCGCCGGCATTAAAGGGATTGGGCTGCGCCCGCAGGGCGAGGGTCTGCGACATATCGACAAGTCGCGCCCCGCCCTCCTCGCACACCTTCACCCGCAGTTCGCCGCTGTTCGTGCGTACGCTGACCGGAGCGCCGGACCAGACGAAACTCTCGACGCGTATTTCGCTGCGCTCGACCGCGCCCAGCGCCACGATCGCATCCAGGAACAGCAGTGAGTCCCCCGCTCCTGTATCGCGTCCCGTGAGTGTGACATGCCGCAGCAGACCCGTGTCCGCAAAGGCGACGTTCTGCGGCACCAGGAGATCCGCCCGGAACGACACGCGCGTGGTGAACGAGGAAAGACCGCGCGCGAAGTTCTGCGTGTTCTGCAAGACGAGCGGTATGCGGATGCGGTCGCCCGGAGCCGCCTCGATGTGCGGCACACCGATCACGGTGGATGCCGTTGCGGCGGGAGTGTAGGGGAACGGCAGGGATCTGTTCGCACAGCCGAAGGTGTTCGCAACTTCCACGACGTACGCGCCGGCCTGCGCGGGTTGCAGGGTCCGCGCGCTTTCACCGGGCAGCAGGACGCCGTCGCGATACCAGCGATACGTATCGGAAGGATCCGCGTACAGCGTGTCGCCTGAAAGCACGATGCGCGGCACGGCGGGTCGGGGATACACGACAACCCGCAGCGTATCCGTGATCCCTTCGCAGGTTCCCGCGCTGTCGACGCGCAGGAAGTACACACCGCTCGTGCGCACAACGATGACGCGCGTGCTCGCACCATTGCTCCACACGTATCGGTCGTACACTCCGTCAGCGCTCAGTGTCACACTGTCGCCTTCGCAGAATGACAGCGGACCCGATGCGAGGATGCGCGGCAGGGCTTTCGGAAGGAAGAAATACTCGTCCACGCTGGAAAGACCCGTGCATCCGTTGGAATCGAACACCGCGACGGATACTGAAGCGCGGGCACGGAGAACGATCTGCGCGGTGGTGTCGCCGGTGGACCAGCGGTAGCGCGCGTACGGCCGCGCCGTTTGAAGCACGATGCTGTCGCCGAGGCACGCAGTGCGACCGGGCGAGGCCTGTATCACAGGAGCTGGTTTCGTCGACACGGCGACGCGTACAGTGTCGGAAACACCCGAACAGCCGCGCCCGTCGGACACTTCGAGCGCAAAGGCGCCGCTCGTGTGTATGCGCAATACACGCGTGGTGTCGCCGGTGGACCAGCGGTATGACGTGTATCCGTCGGGACCCGAGAGGACGAGTGTGTCACCCTCGCAGAGTGTCGCATCTCCGGCGGGATCGAGCGCCACCTGCAGCGTGCTGCCCACGTCCACAACAATGGACGCGCTGGCATCGCAGGGTCCGGGTGCGTCAACATCGAGCGTGATTGTGTGTCGTCCCGCTGTTGCGAAGGTGAAACGCACCGTGGTTAAACCCGTATCGTCGAGCACGGTGCCGGGTCCGGCCCAGCGATATCTCGCGCCGCCTGTTGCTCCGACGGTGTACTCGGCTTCGGATCCGATACAGACATTGCGCGGTCCGCGTATGATCGTGTCGGGTCGCGCGTGCATCAACACCGCGGCTGTATCGGCCGCCCGGCAACCGGCTCCGGCGCTGACAGTCAGAATGTACAGGCCGCCGCGTTTCACGAGTATGCTCTCGGTGGTGTCGCCAGTCGACCACAGGTACGACGGCTGCGGGCTGTCGGAGCGGAGGCGCACGCTGTCGCCTTCGCAGAATTCCAGAGGTCCGGACGCGACGATGGCAGCAACGGGACGTGTCATGCCGCGTATCTCAACATCGGTCGAGACGCCCTCGCAGCCGATGCTGTCGCGCACTGTGACATGATATCGCGCTGCCGTGGATATTGCCCGTGCGAGAATGGCGCGTGTGGTGTCGCCCGTGTTCCACCGGTACATCGCGTACCCGCCTCCCGCGTCGAGCAGAACCGAGTCCCCTTCGCACATATCCAGCGGTCCCTCAGGGAACACACGCGGGGCGGGCGGCTGCTGTACCACAAATGAAACCGCAGTCGAGGAGCCCGAACATCCACCGGCGTCCTCGACACGCACGGTGTAGGAGCCACCGCTGCGTATCACGATGCGTCGTGTGGTGTCGCCGGTGTTCCAGCGGTACGACACGTACCCCTCGCCTGCGTCGAGTGTGGCGCTGTCGCCGGCACAGAATCGCGCTGCGCGGTCGGCCGTAATGCGCGGCGTCAGCGAGGGAGCAACAAGCACTTCGATGATAGTGTCGGAAGCGCATCCCGTGCGTATATCGGTGACGCGCACTTGCACACGACCTGTCAGCGGATTGTTCCAGCGCACGGCCAGGGTGTCGCCCGTCAAGGACGACTCCGCCATGCCGCCCGTAATGGACCAGCGCACGGTCTGTTCCGATCTGCGTGTCGCGTGATACAGCGCGCGCGTTCCGATACAGACCGAATTCGGACCGGCAGCGGCAACCACGGGCCGGGAGTTGAATGTGACCTGAAGCGCGGCCGACGTGTCGGGGCATACACCCGAACGCGATGCCACAAGCCGGTAGATGCCGGAAACTCGGGCGCGGTACACGGATCCGGTGTCGGGCATCAGGACGCCATTCAGCAACCACTGATACTGGACTCCGGATTCTCCCGCCGAACGCAGTCGTATCGTGTCGCCCTCACAGCCAGGATTCGCCCCCTGCACGGTAAGCGCGGTAGTGGGACGAGCGGCAAAACGCACCGGTAGCGCGGCCGAGAGAACCGTGCAGCCGAAAGGACTGCGCACACGCGCCGAGTACACACCCGATGTGCGGACGGTTAATGTGTCGGATACAGCCCCGGGGATATCGGTGCCGTCGCGCAGCCATTGCAGGTCCGATGCAAACACCTTCACCGCGCGCAGCACCACGCTGTCACCCGCGCAGGCGTCGATCTTGTCGGAAGAAATGTTGATGGCAGGCCGCGGCTTCACATCGACGATAATATCTCCCGAGGATGTGGTGCACGTGGGTGTCGCGGTGAAAATTACGGAGAAGACCCCCGGCTGTGCTGTCGCAAAACGCGGCTGCGTCGCGCCGGGAATTGGTGTTCCGTTGCGATACCACTGTATCGTCCACGATCCAGGCGGATCGGCGTTCAAACGCACGCTGTCGCCCTCGCAGATGGTATGTGGCCCTGCGGGTGATACCCGCGGCTTCGGGACCGTGTCGGTGCTGACCAACATCACTGGCGATGTGGATGTGCAGCCGGCCTTTGTTGTCACCACCACCGTGTATTCGCCCGCATCACGCACGCGCAGCGACGACGACACGGCCCCGGGTATGGCGGTGCCGTTCCTGCGCCATTGATACGTCTGGCCCGCCACCACCGAGGTCTGCAGCAGAACCGAGTCCCTGTTGCAGAGCGCATGGGGGCCGGGTGGTGTGACACTCGCATCGGGTTTTGGGAACACACGCACACGCACTGGATTCGACACGGCGGTGCATCCGTTGGGCGACTGCACCTCGATGTGGTACAGCCCGGCCACTGTCGCGCGCAGCGTGGCGGAAGTATCGTCGGGCAGGACGACGCCGTCTCGTTTCCACTGTTTGATGTACAGCGGATTGGCGGCGGACTGCAGCGTCGCGCTGTCACCTTCACAGATCGACACGGAGTCGAGAGGCGTGACAAGCACCGTGGGCGCATCGTCGAGTCGTACCCGCACACTCCCCGATGACAGCGGGCAGCGGTTCTGATTGATGATCATCACCGAGTACAGTCCGGAATCGCGCACGGCTATGCAGGACTGCGTTTCGTTCGGGATGGCGAGACCGTTGCGCTTCCACTGATAGGTGTATGTCGGTCTGTACACCGCGCAGATGCGCACGCTGTCGCCCGTACAAATGGTGGTCGAACCCGTGACCTGCAGGGCCGTGTCGGGCAGTGCGAAGATTACGATCTCGCTGCCGTTGTCGGCGCTGGTGATCTGCGGAAGGGACGATACGATTCGAACGCGGTAATTGGTTCCGGTCGGCGTGTTCGTAGGCACTGTACCGATGACGACGCCCGAGGTCGTCGACAGGACCTGACCGATCGAGACCGGTGTGGCCCAGCTTGCCGCGCCATTCGACAGTTCGAGCGTGAACATGTTCATCGGCTGATAGGAACCCGCCGCGGCGTAATACACCGTGATTGTCTCGCCTGCGCAGAGTGTGTCCTTGTCGACGTACTGGATAAGAATGTCGTTGCCCGATGAACTCCCGAAAAATCTTGCAACAAAACCGTCCTGCTGTCCGCCGAGAATCAACTGATGCGCGCTCGTTGTGGCGATGAATGCGCTGCTCGATGTGCTGCCGCAGATGACGGGACTTCCGCCCGGCATAAGCGCGATGCCGAAACCTCGATCGTCGGATCCGCCGCCGTAATATGTGGCCCACTCTATTGTGCCGGATGCGTCGAACTTCAGCAGCATCGCATCGAGCATGCCGCCAGGATTCCCCTGATGCACACTTCCGGTGGCGATACCCGTGCTGCTGTTGGTCCAGCCCGTGACAAAAATGTTGTCGCTGGCGTCCACCGCCAGACTCGACGCGTCGTCCTGCGACGCGTCGCCAAGATATGTTCCCCAGTCCTGGCTCCCCGTGTCAGGAAATTTCGCCAGGAAGCCGTCGCCGTTTGTCTGATATGTGCTCTTGTATGAACCGGAGGTCGCGATGCCCGTGGTGCTGTTCGTGCCACCGACAAGGAGGAGGTCGCCGTTTGCATTAAAGGCGCAATCGCGGCCGACATCGGTCGAGGTGCCGCCGAAGTATGTGGCCCCGGAGAGAGCGCCTGTCGAGGTGAATCGCGCGATGAAGGCATCCTGTCCGCCTGCGATGGCGGCTTGCATAGCACCGGTCGTCGCTATGCCGGTGGTGCTGCTGGTCAAGCCGGAAACAAGCACGTCGCCGGAATTGTTGATATCACACCCGAGGGCCTGATCGTCGGCCGAACCCCCGAAGTAGGACGACCAGGTACGCGCACCCGCGGTGGTGAAACGGAACACGATCCCGTCCCCCGCTCCGCCGCCGGGCGATCCCTGATGTCCGCCGCTGGCGAGGCCTGTGCTCCCGGTGGTCGTGCCCACGGTCACGATCTGTGCGTTCGAGTTCATCGCGACATCGAAAAGGTAGTCCGACGATGCGCCGCCGACGTAGCTGCTCCATGTGCGCGCGCCTGCAGCCGTCAATTGGAATATGAGCCCGTCATATGTGCCGCCGCCGTGGACAGTCTGGTAGACACCCGACGTCGCAATAGCCGTCGTGCTGGTAGTCACACCGGCAACTACGATCGTGTTCGCCACCTTTGCCGAGATGGCGTAGGCCGTTTCCGATCCACCTCCGCCGAAATACGTGCCCCATTGACGCACGCCTGACGAATTGAATTTCACGACATAGGCGTCGCCCATGCCGGTGTAGGACGATTGATACGTACCCACCGTGGCGATGTTTGCGGAACTGAGAGTGGTGCCGGCGGCGTACACATTACCGCTCGGATCTATGGCGACACCGTTTGTTTCATCGGAAAAGGAACCCCCGTAATACGTAGCCCACATCAGTGTCGGATCGATCACAAGCACGGAGTCGCCCGTTGGCGCATCCGCGGTAAATCCGATCATTCCCGACTCGCGCTTGTAACCGCACGACACCTCGCGTGATTGCGCGGGAAGCGCTGTCGAATTTCCGTCCGGCGTCCGCACAGAGACATAGGCGAGCGGTATCTGCTCCACAATGCGTCCGCCCTCCAAGGGCAGTGTCAACTGCCGTGACGCATGGTTTCCGTTTCCGAAGGTGTTTCCCTCGATCGCAGGCATCGCGCCATTGTATTTCAGGCGGATCATGGATGGATCTGCGCCCGGATGTACAATAAAATTGTATTTCAGATTTACTGATCCGGTATTGTTCCCCGCCTTCGACACATGGAATTCGAGATCGATGCCGGGATACACGTCGCGATACCGCACACCGCCGAAACGGACCACGTGTCTTACGCCCTGTTCTCCGAGGCCCTCGAGATAGTAGTGATCCGTGTCGGTTTTTCTGTCGAAGCCCTCCGGTGTACACGTGAACGATGCTCCCACCAGTTGCACATCCACTCGTTCGACGGTCACGAAATATTCCGGAGGAGGTGTGTGACCGTTGTCTCCGGGTTGTATGCCCTTGCCTGACGCTTCCGAGATACCCTCCGGATTTTTCCGTTCGTAACGCAGCAGTTCGTAACTGAAACCGTTGCGTGACAGTTGAAGATGGAAACCGGATTCGGCGTACAGGAAGTGCAGATCATCCCGCGCCGCACCATCTTGAGCACGGATTTGACCGCGGTTCTCGACAAAGGCCGGCGGACGCAGAGCCGACGTGGCGACGGAGGCCGGGGAAATTCCCGCTCCGTCAGGAATGCGCCGCGCACGCTGCGCCGCGGCGGGCACATTATCCGCGTATGCTGCGAGTGAGGTGGCGAGTACGAGCAGAGCGGCGTAAGCTAGGATGCAGTTGTATTTCTGGCGGGCGACGGACATGCGGAAACACCGTTCGGTAAGCGTGGGGAACAACTCCATTCAACTTGGAAATATCGCGTTTCTGTGGGTGCGGTCCAATGTGTACCTGATTGTCCACCACACCTGTCCATTCGCGCAAAAAAAACTCCGCGCCGGGTCGCGGCGCGGAGTGTATTTGCAGCGGAACGTATTTGAACCGTCAGCCGGCAACCGTCTTTTTGATCCACGAGGTCGGAACCGATTTGGGCCGTGTGATCGGGTAGCCCATCGCGCGATTCACAACCGCCTGTGCGGTGATGCCGAGCGCGCGACTGACGCTGAACAACACTGTGTAGTAGTCGAATTCCACGAGGCCGTAGTGATACAGGAGCGCGCCGCTGCCCGCGTCGACATTAGGCCAGGGATCCTTGATCTTCTGGACCTGGCGCAGCACATTCGGCACCGTGTCGAACACGTTCGACACGATCTGGAATACGGGATCCTCGGGCATGTACTTCTTGCCGAAGGCGAGGAACGCGTCGAAGCGCGGATCGGTGATGCGCAGCACAGCGTGACCGTAACCCGGCACAACCTTGCCGGATTCCAGCGTTTCCCACGCAAACTTTTCGAGCTGCTCGGCAGTCGGAACGCCGTTGAAACGCTCCTTCGTGTCGAGCACCCACTTCAGGCACTCCTGATTCGCAAGGCCGTGGAGAGGACCCGCGAGGCCGTTGAGTCCGGCGGAGAGCGAGTAGTACAGATCCGACAACGCGGAATTAACCGTTGCGGCCGAGAAGGCGCTCACGTTGCCGCTCTCGTGATCCGAATGAAGGACGAGGTAGAGCTGCATGAGCTTTGTGAATTCGCCGTTCGGATCGCCGAGGCCGAGCTGATGCACGTAATCGCCCGACCAGTCGCGCGTGGGATCGGAGGTGATGCGCGCGCCCTTGCCGAAACGCTTGCGGTAGATGCCGCCCGCGATGGCCGGCAGCTTCGCGACGATGTTGAGGGCGTCTTCCAGCGTCGCCTTCCAGTACTCGTCCTTCTTCATACCCGCGTTGTAGCGGCTGGCGAAGACGGACTCCTTCTGCATGATAAGGATGGCCGTGTTGAACATGGCCATGGGATGGGAATCCGCCGGCATGGCGTCGAACACGTCCCACACGTACTGCGGGACTTCCCCGCGGGCGCGCAGTTCCTGCTGCAGTTCGGCGAGTTCGGCCTCGTTCGGCAGTTCGCCCGAAAGGAGCAGCCAGTAGATCTCCTCGGGAAGTTTTTCGGTGAGATGTTTCAGTTCGATCCCGCGGATGATGAGTCCTTTGTCGGGGGGAACTTCCGAAGTGTCGCACACGAGGCCTTTTACGCCGCGCATGCCGCCATAGACCTGGGCCACGGTGACGTCGCCGAGCACCTTATCGCCGTGATCCTTGACAAGTGCTTTTACCTCTGCGCCTGCCGCCGCGTACGCCGCTGCAAGCTTGTCATACAGTAAGGACATGGATCAACCCTTATGGTGAAAGAGTGAAGGAAGAGAAGATTATTGGGATGGGAAAAGTACCAAATGGCGCGCCGAGAGTCAATTACCCTGTACCGGCAAACATGCGGGACGCAAATGGCCTTGAATCACACAAGGAAATCGGTATATTCGGTCTTTCGGAGTGACGCGACACAGAGCGCCTGGCGGCCGGACCGACGCGCGGTCGACGTTCTCATTACTCACCGGCAACGAGACGTATGTCCATGTACGGAGACAGTGAAGCCCCGGTTCGTGTGGCGGCTGGCATCATAAAAAAAGGCAATGATGTCCTTTTATGTCAGCGCGGCATCAATCACCGTTATGGTTTGAAGTGGGAATTTCCCGGGGGGAAATCGTACCCCGACGAAAGCATGGCGGAATGCCTCGAACGGGAGCTGGACGAGGAACTTGGAATCGTCCCGACTGTCGCGCGGGAGCTCAAGACGGTGCAGGCCGATTATTTCGACGGCGGGAAGTTTCTCATCACTTTTTTCCTCGTGACCGATTTTACCGGCGAGATACGCAACAAGGTATTTGAACGCGTGGAATGGGTGCCGGTCGACCGCGTGGCGGAATACGACATGCTCGAGGGCTCCTTCCCCATTCTTCCCTACCTCCAAGCGTAACATGACGGCGGCCGGCGTCCCGCGCGGCGGCACCGACAGACGCGCGTCGACGCTGCATCGGCTGCTCCTCCGCTGGTATAGGAAACACGGGCGTCCGCTGCCCTGGCGCATCGAGGGCGATCCCTATCGCGTTCTTGTAAGCGAGATCATGCTGCAGCAGACACAGGTGGCGCGTGTGCTCCCCGTCTTCGATGCGTGGATGGAGCGCTTCCCCGATCCCGCGGCCCTCGCAGCGGCATCGAAGCGCGACGTGTTGCTCGCATGGGCGGGACTCGGGTACAACCGCCGCGCCCTGCACCTCCACGAAGCGGCACGGATACTCACGCTGGAACACGCGGGACGGGTGCCCGACGACATCGAGGCCCTGCGCCGACTGCCGGGAGTGGGCCGATACACCGCTCACGCGCTCGCATGTTTCGCCTTCCGCAAGCGCGCGGCGGTGGTGGATGTGAATGTGCGTCGGATTTTCTCGCGCCTCTCGGTACGACGAAGCGACAGACATGATCTTATGCAGGAAAAGGATTCGTGGACGCTGGCCGAACTGTGGCTTCCCGCCCGCGCCTACTACGATTGGAATCAGGCGCTGATGGATCTTGGCGCCATGGTCTGTACCGCGTCATCACCCTCGTGCGGAGAGTGTCCGCTGCGCGGTGTATGCCCGTCCGCGGGACGGATCGGCGCAACGCCGCGGTCCGGACGCGGCGACGGAACGGTGCCGCGGCGCATCCATCGCGGACGCGTCCTTGCGCTGCTGCGGTCGTATCCGGGGCACAGCGCACCGCTGCTCGAGGTGGGCCGTTCACTCGTCGAGGATTTTAGCGTGCTGCACATTCCATGGCTTATGGACATCGTGGCGACCCTTCAGAAGGACGGACTCATCGAAGCGTGGAAGCACGGAGTTTCTTTTGTAATCAAAGCCGAGGAGACCCTTCCGTCCACACGCGCGTGTTCCACGATACAGATCCGGCTCCCGGAATGACATCCATCGACACAGCACACATAGACGAATTGCGCGGAATACACACGGAGGTGCGCGCACGCGCGCGCGCGCGGCTGAAGGAATTCCGTGCTGTGCCGCGCGAGCGGTACTTCTACGAATTGTGTTTCTGTCTGATGACACCGCAGAGCAGCGCCGTGCAGTGTTTCGCTGTCGCGGAAGAACTCGAACGCCGCGGATTCCTCGAGGCGGCTTTCGATGCAGCTCCGCTGCTGCGGTCACACGCGGGCGGGTACGTTCGTTTCCACAATACGAAGGCGCGGCATCTCGCCGAGGCGCGCGAGAATTTTGCGGCCGTGCTGCACCTGCTCGACACGATTCCACAGGCCAAGGATGTGCGCGACGCGCTTGTCGCCGACATCAGCGGGCTCGGCATGAAGGAGGCCAGTCACTTCCTGCGGAACATCGGACGCCCCGGCTGCACCATCGTCGACAGGCACATACTGCGCAACCTCGTGCGTGTCGGCGCGCTCGACGAGTGGCCGCGCAGCATCTCACGCACGCGGTATTTGCAGATCGAGGAAATCTTCGAAGATCTTGCCGCGCAGTGCGGCATTCCTCCCGACGAACTCGATCTCGTGTTGTGGAGCCGGGAGACCGGGGCTATTTTAAAATGATGCAAACACCCCGTGATACAGAACAGGCCGCGCCGTCGCTCGTCTTCGAGGATGTGTGTTTCGGTTTCCGCACCGAAGACGTCGTGTCGAAACTCTCCTTCTCCGTGAATCCTGGGGAGCTGCTGTGTATCGTGGGACCCAACGGCGCGGGCAAGACGACGCTCCTGCGGCTCGCCACAGGATACATCACGCCGCGAGCCGGACGCGTGTCGCTCGACGGCAGGGACGTGTCCTCTTATTCCGCCCTCGAACGAGCGAAACGCATCGCCCTCGTGCCGCAGAGTGAACCGCACACATTCGCGTTTACCGTCCGCGAACTGGTCCTTCTCGGCCGTTATCCGCACGCGGCGGGCCTTGGCTTCGAAAGCGAGGACGACACCGCCGCCTGCGACGCGGCGCTGCGCGCGACACAGCTTGCTTCACTCGCGCGCCGGCCTGTCACACATCTTTCCGGAGGCGAACAGCATCGCGCCGCTATCGCGCGCGTCCTGGCGCAGGACACCCCACTGCTGCTGCTCGATGAGCCGAGCGCGCACCTCGATCTCCGCCACCGCATCGCGTTGTTCGAGCTGCTGCGCGAGCTCTGCAGTCGCGGGCGCTGCGCGGTATGCGTGACACACGATCTGCAGTTCGCCGCTTCCTACGCGACACGGGTGGCCCTGCTCGTCGGCGGCACGATACGCGAGATTGGCGCGCCGGGCGACGTGCTGAAGGAATCACTCTTGAGTTCCGCGTTCGAGGCCCCCGTGCGTGTGTACCGCGACGAAAACGACGGCCTGATAGTGGTGCCCGGCGCCGCGCCCGCTGCCTCCGATTTCATCGGGAGCGATTCGCGTGATATTTTGACATGATATGACGACACACACACACGGCAGACAGACAACCAGGCGCGATGTGCGCGAGCGGGCAATGCAGGTGCTCTACGCGTACGAGATTTCGCAGGAGCCCATCGAAATGCTGATGGAAACCATCGCGGGCATCGAGCTGGACTCCGAACCGGAACTGTACACCTTCGCGCAGCAGCTTGTCTACTCCGTTCTGAACCATCGGCACGAAAGCGATCCCGTGATCAAACGTCTGACGGCGAACTGGGATTTCGAGCGTATCGCCGTGCTCGACCGCATCCTGCTTCGGATGGGCTTCTGCGAGTTCATGTACTTTTCCGACATTCCCGTCAAGGTTACCATCAACGAGTACGTCGACATCGCGAAGCGCTACAGCACTAACAAAAGCAGCGGCTTCCTGAACGGCATGCTCGACGCGGTGCTTCAGGACCTGCGCGGCCAGGGCCTTGTGACCAAGACCGGCCGCGGGATAATCGGCGCGTAGTTTTTTATCATGAGGATCGCGACGAAGCCCCATCCGCTGCACAAGCAGCGTTTCGGATGGTACATGTACGATTGGGCGAACTCCGCCTTCGCCGTGACAATACTCGCCGCCCTGTTCGGTCCCTATCTCGACAAGGTTGTTGTTCCCGCAAGCGGATACGTCCTTCCGCTGATCGGCACAACGCCGCTGAGCGCGACGTCGCTGTACGGATACGCGCTGGGGATTTCCGCCTTTGCCGTCCTGCTCTCGTCCCCCGTGCTCGGCGCCATTGCCGACGCCGGTTCCTCGCGCAAACGTTTCCTCGCCGTCTTTGCCATCCTGGGATCGACCGCATCCACTTTGTTCTTCCTCGTCGGGCAGGGCGACGTGGCGCTTGCGCTCGGCCTCTTTCTGGTGGCCAACTTCAGCTTCGTCTCAGGCAACGTGTTTTACGACTCCTTCCTGCCGCATCTCGCGGGACCCGAGGAACAGGACGCCGTCTCCGCGCGCGGGTATGCGTACGGCTACGCCGGCGGCGGGCTGCTCTTTATCCTGCACCTGCTGCTCGTGCAGTTCCACGACGCCGTGGGCATCAGCGATGTCACCATGGCGCTTCGTATCTCGCTCGGCAGCGTCGGCCTCTGGTGGGCGGGCTTCTCCCTCATCACCTTCCATCATTTGCGGGAGGACCACCACGACGGCGTCCGGCAATCGTGGAGCGCGCTCGCAAGGGCCGGCTTTGCGCGTGTCGCGCGCACCGCGGGTATCGTCGGAAGAATGAGGCAGCTCGTGCTGTTCCTGCTTGCGTTCATGGTGTACAACGACGGCATACAGACCGTGATCGCGATGGCCACGGTGTACGGCAGCGACGAGTTGCATTTCGACACTCTCACACTCATGGGCTGCCTGCTCATGGTGCAACTTGTCGGTGTTGCTGGCTCGCAGATGTTTGCACGGATATCCAAACGCACTGGGACAAAAAACGCGATCCTGCTCTCGCTGCTGATCTGGACCGCAGTGGTGGTATACGCCTACTTCATGAGTCAGCCCTTCGAATTCTGGATACTCGGCGGCGTTGTCGGACTTGTACTCGGCGGCAGCCAGGCGCTGTCGCGTTCGTTGTACAGCTCCATCATTCCAGTGGAAGCAGCCGCGGAGTTTTTTGGTTTCTTCTCGGTGTTCGAAAAGTTCAGCGCGATATGGGGGCCCATCGTGTTTGCAGTCGTACGTCAGACCACCGGATCCTCGCGCGACTCCATCATTTCGCTTGTCGTCTTCTTCCTCGTCGGCGGCATCGCGCTGCTCTTCCTGAACCTCAAAGCCGCGCGGGCCGAAAGCGTGGTTCTGGCGGACAAGATAGCGGGCGTCTGAGTGCCGCCCGTGACACATGAGCGAGGAACCGATTTCGCATTTCGGTGAAATCGACGTACCTTGTTATTTCCCCCGGGGAGTAGCGTAGCCCGGTATCGCGCCTGCTTTGGGAGCAGGAGATCGTCGGTTCAAATCCGGCCTCCCCGACAATACACAAGGAGCAACTATGATCGACGCAGGACAGCGGGCCGATTACGCGCGCGCCATTCGCCAACTACCTTCTTTTGCGCGTGAAGCAGTGCACGGTTTCACCGAGGAACAACTTGACACACGCTACCGCGAGGGGGGCTGGACAATACGGCAGGTGCTCCATCACCTCGCCGATTCCCACGCAAATGCCTACATCCGCTTCCGGCTCATCCTCACCGAGGACAATCCGACCTTGAAGCCCTACGATCAGGATCTGTGGGCCGCGCTGTCCGATGCCGCGCACGCTCCCATCGCAGCTTCGCTCGCGATGCTCGAAGGGATACACGACCGCTGGTCGCGCCTCATTGAGACGCTTGATGAAGCGGCCCTCGAGCGCACGGCCTTTCATCCTGAGAATGGAACGATGACGGCCATGGATGTGCTGCGGACCTATGCGCGGCACGGCGAGCATCACGTGCGGCAAATCTCGGATTGCCGGATGGTCAAGGGGTGGTAGAGCGCTAGATAGTAGATGGTAGTTGGGTAGATGGTAGATGCTAGATCGGTCTACTCTGTCCGTGTGAGGAGTCAGGATACAGGAGGAAGGAGGCCATCAAGCCAAAGTCTGTCTCCTGTCTCCTGTCTCCTCACTCACGTAGAGCAGATCACGCACCTACCAGCTACTGATCTACCAACTACCATCTACCATCTACCCAACTACCATCTACCATCTACCTTCCGCTATTACGAAGCCAACCTCTCGATCTTCTCCGCAACGACGTTGATCACGCCATATTCACGTGCGACGCGGCCGGTGACCAGATACGGTCCGGCGCTGCGGAGGAGATGCCCGAATTCGTGATAACATTTCGGAAACACGACCACATCGATCATGCCGGTGGAATCGTCGAGGTTCATGAACATCATTCGTTCGCCTTTTTTTGTACGCGACATTTTCGCGGCGACCATCCATCCTCCCACCGACACCCTGCGTCCGACCAGTGAGGCCAACTCACCCGCCCGCTTTGTGCCCGCCAGTTGTTCGCGGAAATTCTCGAGCACATGCGCCGACACGGTGTACGAAAACGTCTCCAGTTCTATCTCCGCAATCTGCGTGGTGCTGTAAGGCCGGAGACCCGACAGCTCGTCGTCGAACAGCGGCCGCTCGAGCGGCAGTTCGGGCGTACCTCCCGCTCCGCCCCTGGCGAGGAAGAGGCGCGCGAGCACCAGCATCGCAGGCCGCTCGCCACCCAGACAGTCGCATGCGCCGCAGCGTATCAGTATACACGCATCCTCGAAGGTCACACCGCCGCGCGCCAGGAAGTCCTGTATGTCGTTGAAGCGCCCGACCTCCTGCCGTGCCGCGAGCAGGGCCTGCTCCGATCTGTCGGACAGTCCTTTGACGTGCAGAAAGCCAAGCTGTATGGTGCTTTCGTCGGGACATGTGTGCAGCGTTGCACTCTCGTTCACACTCGGCAGGAGAATGCTAATGTTCAACCGACGGGCCTCCTGCACATATACCTCGGGCCGGTAGTATCCGCCCTGATTGTTCAGTACGGCGCAGAGGAAATAGGCGGGATAATGCGCCTTGAGATAGGCCTCCTGGAAAGAAAGCACCGCGTACGAGGCCGAGTGGGCCTTGCAGAACGAATACCCGGCGAAAGATTCCATCTGCCGCCAGATCTCGGCGGTCACGGACTCGTCGATGCCCCTGGACGCACAGCCGCGGAAAAAACCGTCCTTGAGCGCGCGCATCGCGTCTTGCGAGCGCATCTTGCCCGACATGGCGCGGCGCAGCACGTCGGCTTCGCCCAGCGACATGCCGCCGATAAAATGCGCCACCTTGATCACATCCTCCTGATACACCATCACACCGAAGGTGCTGTGCAGCAACTCGGCCATTTTCGGATGTGGTGGTCTTATTTTTGACGTATCGTGGTAGCGCTCGATGAAGGCCTGCATCATGCCCGATTGGGCCACGCCGGGACGGATGATGGAACTGGCAGCCGTGAGCATCTCGAACGTGTCGGTGCGGAGTTTTCGCAGGAGCTGTATCATGGCGGGCGATTCCACATAGAAACAGCCGATCGTCTTGCCCTCGCGCATGATGCGACGTGTTTCCGCATCCTCGCAGGCGTTTGTATACCGCAGCACCGGCGGCGTGTGCCCGTGTTTCTTCTCGACCGCGCGCATCGTATCCTCGAATGTCCCGAGGCCGCGCGTCGAAAGGATGTCGAGTTTCTCGAGGCGCCAGTCCTCTATCGAGAACATGTCCTGCTGCGTGATACGGACGCCCTTCGGCGCAATCTGCGTGGCCGTGTACCGCGTCATCTTCTCGGGAGCGAGGATGACTCCGCCCGAGTGTATACCATAGTGGTTCGGGAAATCGAGTATACGCGTGGCGAGCGCGATCCAGCGCGCGCCGTATTCCGATTGCAGTATGACGCCTGCATGGCGCCGGAACGGGGACTGCGGATCGTGCAGATCGCGCGCAGAGCCGTAACTCGAGAGCAGGGACGTGCATTGTTTCACCTCGGCCTCGCTGTACCCGAGCGCCTTGCCTGTTTCGCGCATCGCTCCGCGCGGACTGTAGGTCGACAGCGTGCAGATCATGGCGGTGCGTTCGTGACCGTATTTTCCGAGCACATAGTCGATCACGTCGTCGCGATTCCGCCACGAAAAATCGATGTCGAAGTCGGGAGGAGATTTCCTCTCGGGATTCAGAAATCGTTCGAAGAAGAGATCGAGTTCGATCGGATCCACATTGGTGATCTCGAGGCAGTATGCCACGATGCTGTTCGCGCCGGATCCGCGGCCCACGTACGGATAGTTCCTGTGTTTCGCGTAACGAACGAGATCCCATGCCACGAGGAAATAGTCCGCGAAGCCCAGCTCGGCGATGATGCGGAATTCCTTTTCAAGACGGTCGTGCACATCCCTGCCTCCTGCGGGATACCGGCCCGCCGCGCCTTTTTCCGCGAGGGCGCGGAGCTGCATGTGTTTCTCGTCGGCCGTGCGGTTTCCGAATGTTGTGAACTTCGATGTGGTGAAGTCCAATTGCAGGTCGCAGAGCGCGGCGATACATGCGCGATTCTCGAGCGCCGTCGGCAGCGAGTGGAACAACGCGCGGGTTTCCTCCTCCGACATAAAATACTGCGACGGGTGCGCCACTTCGGTGTCGTCGAGTGTTCCCATAGTGGTATTGGTTGAGATCGCGCGCAGCACGGAATGCAGGGTGCGGCCTCCCGGTTCGCCGAAGTAGACGTCGTTTGCCGCGACGAGCGGCACACGCAGCCGTTCCGCGTCGCGCAGCAGCGCGGGCCAGCGCGACTCGCGCGCGGGCACAAGTTCTGCGTACAAAGTATCCCGGGCGCACAGCGGCCGCAATGCCTCGAGCACGCCGCGGTCCTCGGTCATCACCACCAGGTCGTCGCTGACAAACTCCTCGAGTATGTCCACAAGTTCGATCCGTTCAGATCGGCCGTTCCGCGCGGGCGCATCCGCCTCAGCGACAGACCTGCGGGCCGCGTCCGCGCGCAGCGTTGCATCCTCGGCCCATGCCGCGTCTTCCGTGATACGCGCCGGGGGCTGCTGCGCCGCCGCGTGTGTGACGACCTCGCAGAGCCGCTGGTATCCGTCCCAGTTGCGCGCCAGAAGCACGGCGCGTGAGGCGCCCGCGCGAACATCGGCCCCGACTATCGGCTGTATCCCAGCCTCGCGGCATCGCGTGACAAATTCGGTCGCTCCCGTCACGTTGTTTGTGTCGGTGAGCGCCAGCGCGGCATGACCGTTGCGTTGTGCATACGCGACGAGACGCTCCAACGAGAGCGTCCCGGCGAGAAACGAATAATAACTGTGCGCATGCAGGTGCATACCTGCACCTTCGCGTGTCAGCGCAGCACGGCGAGGCGGCCGATGAATTCCTGCGATGCCGCGCCGCTTTTTGCGATCACTTTGTAGAAATACACGCCGTTGGCAAGCACGTCACCATCCTCGTCGGTGCCGTCCCACGCGACCGCGTTGAGCCCTACGCGCGGCGTGTTCGACGGACCGATAAATCGCGCCGAACCGTCGGAGGACTTCATTGTGCGTATCAGCCGCCCGGCCACTGTGTATATTTTCACCTGCACCTCGTCGGGAGCACCTGTGCCGGTCAGGGTGAACGTGAATGTTGTGGCGCCGGCGAAGGGGTTCGGGAAATTGTACACGTCGCGTATCGAGGCCTCGGTGACAACACGCACGAGAAGCTCGCGGTCGGTCTCCGCAACCTTGTTTCCACTGGCGTCCTCCGCGTTGAAATGGAAGATGTGATCACCAGGCGACAGGTGCGGCATAAGTGCAACGCTCGCATCGTTTGTCGCCGTCCCGGGCGTGAAGGTCATCGAATCGCAATGAAATGGCTGCTCGTCGAGGCGGACAGTGAATTTGTTGCAACTCGTGACAGGCAGCGGACTGCGGTCCACAAGAGTAAGAACGATACGTGGCGTCGGACTCACAATCTCGCCGTCAAGCGGAGGATACCCGTCGAGCAGCACATCGAGCATCGGACGCGTTGTGTCGGAGCGTACAACAAAACGCGCCGATATCGTGTTGTTGTCTTCGAATTGTTCCTGGACGGTCCCGTCCTTGTCGACAACAACAAGCGCCTGATATCCGTGCGCGAGTCCCGCCGTGGGTATCTGCACGCGCCCCTCGTACCATGCGCCATGTGCGAGACCCGGAACGGGCACTGTCTCGATCTGCCTGCGTATGTTGTCCTCGCCGACGATGTCCACCTGAAGCGTGAAGGGGCCCGCGTCGGTCTCTCCCGCGTTGAGCACATCCGCGTGCAGTTCCACTGCCGTACCCTGCCCCACCGTGTCGTTGACGACGGCGATGGACTGATAGTTCACCGCGAGCTCAGGAGCCATGCGATAGTCGACGGCCCAGGCGCGCAGCGCCGGCTGACCGGCGCCGAAGCGCGGAGCCATGACGGCGCGGAGGCGGAGCTGCGGATACCGTTTCGCGTCCAAGGAGGAAAGATCCAGCGAGTCGGGATTCGCTGCTGCAAGTACTTCCGTCTCCACTCCCGCGGTGTCGATGCCTCGCACGGTAACGGCGATGACGGTTGTATCCTTGCCGCTGCGCACGAGGCGCGCACTGACCCATCGCGCCGCGGGACCGATGGGCGGCGAGGTCACCACAGCCGTGTCGGGACGCAGATAGAAGATGGAGGATGTGTATGATTTTCCCTTTCCGGGAAGTCCGCGTGCCTCGGGCACACTGCCACGGGCGGCTCCGCGCCACCCGATCATACAATACGATCCGAGTGCAGCCACGCTGTCGATTCCCGAGCCGCCCAGCGCGTTCAGCGCGGATTGAAACACTGCGAGATTGCTGCGCGGGTCATAGGCCGACGTGATCGCCGCCAATTCACCGGGCTGAATGGAGTCGACATAGGCCTTGAAGGCGTTGCTCGCGACCCAGTTGTTCAGCGTTTCGAAATTGCGTTGCCGCTTCAACTGGAGTGTGAGACTGTCGAATACCACCACCGCATACCCTTGAAAGTATGTCGTGAGCAGAACGTTGAAGTCGTCGATTTCGACGGTCGCGTAGCCGCCATCCTGAATACCCGCGGACGATACGGCGATTTTCCGATATGGCGGCAGCACGGTCATACCTTTCGCGGCGTCGTAGAGCGCGGATCGTATTTCCGCGCGAGCAAACTCGGCGGAATCGCGCTGCACGAACAACGCGTTGCCGCTCCCCTTCCAGTACGCGAAGGGTCCGGCGTACAATGTGCTGCTGGTGGGCAGCGAGGCGCGCCAGTAATACTTGCCATCGGCGCCGGTCGAGGGTACCGCGTCGAGTACCGACTGCGTTTTCCCGTACGGTCCCTGGACAACCGTCGGCGCTTCGAAGCCCGGACTGGTGCTGAACTCATATTTCACGTTGGAAACGGCACCAGGATCTGAAATCGGATTGAGCACGGCAATCCGACGAAGATTTCCAATGCTGGTACCGAGCGGTTCGTTCACCGCCTTGATCTGTGTGCTGTACACGAAGTATTCGGCGATGGCGGTGTTGTCGGTCTCGCTGCTCTCATCGATGCGTCCCTCGGTATCCAACGTCACGCGTATGCGGCGTGTTCCGGCAATGCCGTTGACGGGGAACGCCACACGGACGGTGTCGCTTAGCAGGGGCGAAGCCCGGCGGGTTTCGACACGATGCAGCACGGTGTTCTGCTGCAAATCCTCGATGACGAGGGTCAGAGTATCTGCGCTGTAACGGCCCTCATTCCAGTAGGCGACATCAAAATGCAGTGAGTCGGCGACGTCGGTAAACAATTCTTCCACCGGATGCATCCAGTCGGGACGGGCCACGAGATTGGTCTTATGCGGGAAAGCGATACGCATGATGGGATCACCAATCAGGGCGTTCGAGCGGATCGCGATCATGTTGATTGTGGACAATCCGAACTTCCGGATGAGATTCCCCTTCGCCCTTCGATGTGCCTCGCCGATGCTGAGCGAATCCGAGAGAATCAACTCCGTGTAAAATTCGCTGGGAAGCACCAGCGATGTGGCCTCGAAGCCCAGTGAGGAATTACCGACATACGCGATGGCCTGGCCGTCCTTCGACGTCACGAATTTTTCGGAGAAGGATACGATGTCCGGCTCGGCGAATTTGCCTGTCGAACAGCCGAAGTCCGTCACCAACGAAGCACGCGCGCGTGCATTGTCGAGCTGCTGCGTTTCCTGTATGGCGTTGTCCCATACGTCGGTACCACTGTGCCCGATATACGAGATCATGATGCCGCCGTCGGAAATGCGTTTCTTGATCTGCTCGACTGTGTATGGTCCGAAATTCGACAATGGAGAAACCGTTTTGTAGAAATGGAATGACTGACCCGCCATGGGCGCAGGTTCCACGATGTCGCGAATCACCGCGCTGTTTACCTCGCGAAGGCGCAGTATGCTCTCAAGGCCCTTGTTTGCGTCGCCGCCGCTGAAGTGCAAGGTCGTCTTGTTCCAGATGTCGGGGACCATCGCCACGTACGCGCGGTGTTTCTCGAGATAGCGACGCAGATCGGCTGCTGAGGCCACCGGCAGTCGGCCGATGCTGATTTCCTGTTCGATGCCGAGTGTATCAAAACACACGAACCATGTGTCGGAGGCAGGCGCGCCGTACGTGGGCACATAATTCCTCGACCATGCACTCGCCTTGTTTTTCAGGTTCCAGTTTGCATCTCCCGCAAGCAGCACGTTCTCCGGCTCCTCCTGCGTCCACGTATTCCGCGCGTCCAGCAGGAAGAGCTTCAGTGCCTCTGGATTAAACGTGCCGAAAGAATAATTGTCGTAGATGTCCTCGACTGTCACAATCCGCGTGGTGGTGTTGTACTGCGACCGGATGAAGGCGGCATATTCTTCCGCGGCAGTCTGGAGTTCATCCGCCGTGAGGATGATATATTTCGCCTGTGGCGCCGGGACGCGAAGTTGTGGAACGTTTCGTGTACGGCCGGGAAACGGAGTGGCCATGCCGGCGATTGATGCGAGCGCGTACGTCGCGCCGTCGGTCACTGTGTCCACAAAACTGAGAGTCTTGTCGGAAGTGGCGAGATCGAGAGCGCTTATCCGTGTGATACCCGCACTGGTACGTTTCAGAAGCAGCGGATCGGCCGCCGTGACATTCGATACCTTTATACGCCTGATTCCCGCACCGAGGGCGTTTTCCAAACCGAAGAGAAGGATGTTTGACGTCGCGGTCAGGTAGCGCGGATACTCTATGTCGAACCAATCGGAGACGATCTGAATCTGCGGTCCGTCATACCCCGGGTAGACATCACGGTTGAACACTTCGATCTGATTTTCCCCCGCGAGTATGTTCGCCGTTGGAATGGTGGTCCTGAGCAGCGACTGCTCGTTAATGTTGAACTCGACCGAATCGAGCCACGGCCCGCCGTTGAGCCGCGCCAGGATCCGGTAATGTGGACGGGCCGGCGCCTCGGAATACCACGAAAAAAACTTGCCCCAGAAACGTGCGTCGATGCCGGGCTTCGGATTCGTGAGTGTGGTCCTGTAGGTCCGTACCTGCCCGTAGCGGACATAGCCGGCTCCACCGATATGCCAGGTGTCCTCGGAGGTCCAGTCGGAGGTTTGGATGCGGGTCTGCGACGTGTGGAGGCAGTGGAATTCGTCTTCGAGTTCGTAGCGATTCAGCGCGTAGTACCAGTCGAGCGTGTCCGAACCCGCGGTTCCCGCCGCTGCCGCGGTCGATATCCGCGCACCCGCGGTGATTCCGGGCACAATCCAGTACGCGACTGAATCCGTGTACTTGTTGAGGTATTCCGGATACGGTTCGTCACGCTCCTCGTATGTCGGGACGCGGCGGTAATTCGGATCCTCATAGTTTCGTTCGCCGAGAAAGACGAAATAGTCCGCATCGTCGAAGGAGCCGTCGTCCATACCCACCGCGAGCATCGGTACCTCGATGCCCTTCCGCATCAGACGCAGGTTCGCCGGATTCACACCGGTAAGCGAAAATCCTGAGGCGGCAAACCACGTCTTCGGAAGCTTGACGAGGCCGTCGTTTTTCACATAAAAACGGAGACTCTTGTCCGCATAATTCATCCACGCGCCACTCGTGTCGAGGTGGCGGCTGCGGCGCACGAAGGGTTGCCCGTTGTAGGGAGCTGCGGCGGCGGGAAGGGGCTGAGCGGCCGCGAGCCGGCTACCCTGCCGGGGACGCAGGGAGAAACTCTCGATCCAACGCAGTTCGTTCGTCGACGGATCGTAACTCACGAGAGGCACAACAAGCCGCACATACGGGGCGCCGTCGCGTACACCGTCGGTCTGCGATATCACCACGGGCCGGATGGCTGGACCGTCGGGAAGCGGACGCGCTTCGGCGGTGATTATCGAATCGACACCAAGCCGTTGTTCGTAGTACACATGCGGAGTCGCGCGCATCGGAGCGGACAGCCGAAGGTCGGCCATCTCCAACTCCGCGCACACCCCGTCAGGGCAGGGCAGCTCGACGATGCGATGCGGGTAGCGTATCATATCATGTATCGACGGCTGTATGCCGTCGACACGGAGAAGCGCAGTACCTCCCGTTTCTACGACACGGTATTTGTATGCGCTATTGTCGACACGCAACGGCTGCTGGGCATTCGCGGACATACTGAGCGCTGCGGCAAGAACAAACGCGCAAAGCGTGCTGCGGCTGGCTGAAAGTATCATGGGATGTCCTCTCGTCTGTGCGGCACACGGGCCGCTTCTGGCTGTATCAGCGGAGTTTAGCCAAACGCCCGAGTATCTCGCGCGTCGCGGCATTGCTGCGTGTAATGAACTTGTAGAAGTAGACGCCGTTGGCAATCACGTCCCCATCCTCGTCGCGTCCGTCCCAGGGGAGCACATTCTGTCCGAGGCGCAGCGCGCCGGGGTCGGCGATAATAGTACGAATCAGACGACCCGCCACGGTGTAGAGCTTGACCTCGATCGCTTCCGGCGGCGCTTCACCCGTGAGTGTGAACACAAACGCCGTGTTGTCGGCAAAGGGATTCGGATAGTTCACAAGCGACAGCACCTTGCCGTCGGTGTCGACGAGCACCCGCACCACAACATCGTCGGGTGTTGCGGGATTGCCGGATTCGTCGCGCGCATTAAATCGGAACACATGCTCCCCTGTCGCGAGTTGCGGCGTGTACTGCAGCTCGGCAGGACCCGTCGCGCTCATCGGCGTAAACGGCAGGCCGGCCGTCGAAACAGCCGAATCGTCGAGCGTGATGGTGAAGGCGGCGGGACTCGTGACACGCAGCGGACTCGCATCGGCGAGGCGCAGAAGCACCGCGGGTGTTGGACGGATGTAGTCGCCTTCCGGCGGATCCTGGCCGTCGAACAGCACCGTCAACATCGGAGGCACCGTGTCTCGCTGCACTTTCAGTCGCGTAATAAAGGAGTTGTTCGTCTCATATTGTTCGCTCACGGCGCCGTCACGGTCCACATACACCGCCACGTTCTGCGGGCCCGAAAATCCGGCTGTCGCGAGTGTGAGAGTTGTGTCGAACCATGCGCCGGATCGCAACGACACGACGGGCATCGCGGCGATCGGTCGGCGGATATTGTCTGGTCCGGTCGTCTCGACGTGCACCACAAAGCCGGCCGCATCACTCTCGCCCGCGTTTGTCACCGACACCGCCAGGTGCGCGGGATCACCCTGCGCCACGGAATCTGGGCTGATGGACACGGACTGATAGTTCAGCGCCAGTTCAGGAAGGAACACATATCCTGCGCTCCAGCCTTTAAGCACAGGAGGTGTTGAGCCGGGACGGGGAATCAACGACGCGGCAAGGCGCAGGCGCGGATAACGCGCCGCGTCGATTGCGGAAAGATCGAGCGTGTCGGGATTTGCGCGGGCAAGCACCGTCTCGATCGTGCCGTCGCGGCGCTGCCCTTCCACCATCACGGCTATGCCGGTTGCCGCCGTCGGTGTGCGTTCAAGATACGCGGTCGTCCACCGGCGCGCCGGCCCAAAAAACGGAGACACCACGAGAGCGGTATCGGAATCGACCACATAACTTGTGTCGAGCAGCACGCGGCCCTGAAATTTGGAGTTGAAGCCCTCCTGCACCGTGCCGCTCGCGGCCCCGCGCCGCCCGATGATGGCGTAGTTTCCGCGGTACGAATAGTCGTAGTTCAACAGTGTGTCGGCGTGTAGACTGCCGATGCCCTTGAGCGCGGCGGGGAGCGACGGGTGATACGAGAAGGGATCATCCATGGTCGCTATGGCGATGATCTTGCCGAAGGGCACCGACTGCAGAAAGGCCGCGGCACGCTGGCACTCGCCGGGATTTTCGTATGTGTCGTAGATGGCGATCGTATCTGGTGTAATCGTGACACTGTCGAGGATCACGATGTAGTATCCGCGTCCGAAGGTTGTCGGCAGTAGGTTCCGACCGTCCAGCGACACCGTGCCGTAGTTGCCGTCGTTATATCCGGAGCCGATCACGCGCAGGGCGCGCGCGCCCGGCGCAAGCGTGATACCCTCGCGTGTCAACAGCGCGTTTTCGCGCTGCACCGTCGCAAACGCCGCCGAGTCGCGCTGCACAAAGGGCAGCCGCGCGGTCGTGTTCCAGAAGCTGTACGGGCCCACGTATTCAGCCGCAGGCGCGTCGAGGCGCGCACGCCAGTACACACGCGCGCCGGGCGGCAAAGAGGCGGGCATGTCGATACGTGTGGTCGTGCGCTGGTATGGCAGGCGTTGCAGCAACGGCGATACAAAGGAGACGGTGGTGTCGAACTCCACCAGCACCTCGCGCACATCCCCGGGATTAAGAATGGGATTCAACATCACCGCCTCGGGCCGTCCGTCCGCGGTCTGCACCAGCGAGACGTTTGCGATCTGCAGATGCGTGCTCAACACGGTGAACGGATAATCGGCCGTATTGTCGTCCTCGCGCGACTCGTCCACGCGGGAGTCGGCATCCGCCATCACGCGCAGCACATGCGCGCCCGGCACGTCGCCGCCCGGAATGGACACGTCGAGCGTGTCGTACAGCGAGGGAAGCGGACGGCGGAAACGGCGTTCAACACGGGCGGAACCGGCCACCATGTCGCGCACGACGATGGTGACGGAGTCCGGTGTCAATGTGCCGAAGTTCGCGAGCACGATGCGGAAGGCGAGTGTGTCCATCGCATTTGTGAAGATGTCCGTCCCCGGTCTCACCCACTCGGCGCGCGCCACAAGATTCGGCGCGCGCGGCACGGGCAGCCGAGCGATGGGATCGCCGATCAGGGTGTTCGACTGTATCGCGATACGATTGACGACGGAATTGCCGTACAGACGCAGCAGTTCGCGCTTCGAGGCGAGATGCGCATCACCTATCGACGGCGCACCCTCGCGCAGCAGCGAGCGGTAGAACAGGACGGGCATGATGGCCGCGGTGCTCGTGTAGCCGATGGCCGCATTGCCGATATACCCGATTGCTTGCGTGCCCTCGGGCACCACAAACAGCTCGGCAAAGGCGCTGCCGTCGGGATCGGCGAATTTGCTGGTCGAGCAGCCGAAATCCGACACCAGAGAGGCCCGCCCGGAATTGTTGAAAAGCTGTGCCGGATCACCGATGGTGTTGTCCCAGGTCCGTATGGCCGCGTGCCCGATGTACGAAATGATGATGCCGCCTTCGCCGATTTTTTCCTGCACATACGACGCGGTGAAGGGACCAAAATCGGTGGGCGGAGTCTTGGTCTTGTAAAAATGCACGGGATTCCCCGCGTACGGCGCGGGTAGCACGGCCTCGCGAATCACGGACTCGTTGATACGCCGCAGTTCGTCGATTTTCTCCTGCGGGATGTTGGTTGTGCCTCCGCTGAAATGCAGCGAGGTCTTGTCCCACACGTCGGGCGGCGCCGCGAGCATACGCGCGTGTTTGTCGCGATACGCGAGCAGCTCGGCCCCGCTGTGCGCGGTGATACGGCCGATGGCCAGCGAGGGCTCGATGCTGAGCGTGTCGAAACTTCCGAACCAGATGTCGCTGACCGGGAAACCGTAGGTCGGCACAAAGTTGAACGACTGCGGCGTGGAAGCGTTTTTGTAGTTGTAATTGGCGTCGCCCGCAAGCAGCAGATAGCGTGGTGTCTGTTGCGTCCACGTGTTCATCGCGTCGAAGAGGAACACCTTTATCGCTTCCGGCTGGAACTGCCCGAAGCTGTAGTTATCGTACACATCCTCCACGGCCACAACACGTGTGCTCACATTGTACGACTGCGTGATGAAGCGCGAATATTCCTGCGCCTCCGCAAGGAAATCGCGCGCTGTGATCACCAGATACACCGCCTGTGACGCCGTCGAACGGAGATCGGCGATAACACGCTTCTGCGCGGGAGGAGCGGCCGGCACACTGTCGAGTGCGTGCACGGAATACTGCGTACCCGCGACCAGTGTGTCGGCAAACACCAGGGTGAACGGTGCAGTGGCGCTGATGGAGACCGGCGCGAGAGAAACGACATCGTTCCCCTTTCGGCGGAGGATCAGAGGGTTCGCTGCCGAGAGGCCCGTGATACGGAACAGTGCGGGGCCGGAGCCCATGTCGGGATCCACGCCGAAATCGAGGCGCGGACCGCGCGCAACGAGATGCCGCGGATACTCGACATCGAACCAGTCGAGATACAGGGCGTTGTCGCCCTCATAGAATTTGACGTTGCGCACGTCGAGCAGGTTCTCGCCGTTTTTAATGTCGGTGCCACTGCCACGCGCCACCACCAAACCCTGGCGGTTCACGTTGTACACGACGGAATCGAGCACGGGGCCGCCGTTCAACGCCACCGTCACGCGATGATTCGGGGTAAAGGATGTGGGCGCGGTCCAACTGCCGGACTTCTGCCAGATACGCGCGCGCGGACCGCTCCGCACGTTGTCGGCCTGGAAGGCGAAGGAGGCCTTTCCGATGCCGAGCCAGGTTTCGAACCACGTCTTGTCGGCCGTCCATGCGTTTACCTGCTGGCGGACCGGATCGGTGGAAACGGCGAAGAGATAGTTGTCGGCCTCGTGATGCACAAGTTCGAAGGCCCAGTTCACCGTGTCGCGCGGCGGCACGGCGGGCGCCGCAATCACCTGCGCACGGCGGCCGGACGCGGTTCCGAGAAAGAGCCAGTAGGCGGACGAGTCACCATACTTGTTGATGTACTGCGGACAAGGATCGTCGGGATCGGCGGGCACAAAGCGGTAGCCGCCGTCGTCGTAGCGGCGCTTGCCATAAAAGAAAAACGCATCCTGATCTCCGAAACTTCCGTCGTCGAGGCCCACGGCATGCAGAGGGATTTCGGTGCCGCGTTTGACCAGACGCACGCCCGCGGGATTGATTGACGCGGGATCAACTCCCGCCGCGCGCAGCCACGCGGCGTCGATTCTAACGATGCCGTCGGTGCGGATGTCAAAGCGCAGCGCCTCGGCACCCCGGTCGATCCACGCGCCGCTGGTGTCGAGATCCGCCGAGCGCCGTATGAAGGGCTGCGCCCTGTACGGCCCGCGCGCTGTGGGCGCGGGCAGGGAGCCGGCCGGACCCGCAGCAAACACATACTCGAATTCATAGGTGCGCACCCAACGCGTCTCTCCGCGCGCGGCATCGAAGTCCAGCAGCGGCACTTCGACCTCGGGCCGCAGCACACCGTCCTCATATGTCAGGCGCTGCGAGAGGATAGAGACGCCGGTGTCGGACGACGGCGCCTCGCGACGGATGTGGACCGCCGCCAGGGAGGAATCCGCCTGCAACACATACCGCGCGCCGTAGTAGGGCCAGGCCTTGTACGAGGCGCCGTATTCCACCGCGCGCAGCGCCACCACCGCCCCCTCCGGGGCTTCGGCAAACCGGATACGCCGCACTGGACGGCGGACAGGTCCATCCGCATCGGGAGCTATACCGTCCACCACAAACACATCCGCCGCACCCACACGTGTCACATGATGCGTGTACACGTCGTTCGTGACGCGGATCCGCGAGGTCTGCGCACGTGTCTGTACGGTAAAGGCGAGCGGCAACAGCGTGGCAAGAATTACCGCGCGGCTGAAGTGTGATACATGGAAAACGGAAGGTAATTGGAACTTCATAGTGGAGAGGCGGACGTCGGCCCCCGGCGACCGTGATACAAGGCGAATTGATCAGTTCAATTTCGCCGATTCGGTACGGAAGTCAAAACAGTTCCCGAGATCGCGAAGCACGAGCATCACCTTTCCGACAATAAAGAACTCATCCTCTTTTTCCACCTCGATCTCCTTGAACGAGGGATTGGCCGGCAAAAGCCGCACCCTGTGCCCGCTCTGCGAGAACGTCTTCACGGTCAAACCGCCGTTGTACCAGGCAACCACGGTTTCCCCCGTCGAGGCATGGCGCTGTTCGCGCAGCAGCACCACGTCCCCAGGCAGAATGCCCGCGTCCTTCATGCTGAAACCCTGCACACGCAGTGCAACGGGATTTTCAAAGGGCACGATGCGTTTGTCGAAGGTCAGGAACTCGAGCGCCTCCTCCTGCGCGAGTGCGGGCGCGCCTGCGCGCACATCCCCGAGTATCGGCACGCGCACCTCCATGTGGCGCATCAACCGGATGCCGCGACTGATGCCCGGCGTGATTTCGATCACGCCCATTTTTTCGAGGCCCTTCAGCACGATTTCGACGCTGCGCTTCCAGAGACCTGTCGCGTCGGCGATCTCATCCAGACTCGGCGCGCGCCCGTTTTCGTCCACGTAGCGCTCCAAAAATCGCGCGACCTTTTTTCTGTTTTCCGTCCACTGTACCGGCATCGTTTTCCTGTTTAGCTATTTGTCTAACCGAATCTACGCTGTCCGGGGATTCGATGCAAGTGGGATTGAAATCAGTCCGTTTTCCCATCTCTACAAGGTTTACTACGTGTGCGCGTGTGAGGAGTTAGGACACAGGATACAGGAGTAATATGTCGACCGGCTGTTGTCTCCTGTATCCGGTATCCTGTTTCCTCACGCTCGTGTTAGGAATCAGGAGAAAGGATGCAGGAGACATGGGTTGATTCAGTTGCTGACTCCTGTATCCTGTATCCTGTATCCTCACGCTCGTGTTAGGAGACAGGACACAGATCCGGCACAGAGAGTTTAAAGAAACAGCAGCACCACTACTCAATCCGGCATATCCGCATCGGTTCGGCGCCGTAGCCGACTTCCACAATTTGATCCGCATAGAGTTTAAAGACGGCGAAGGGCGGCTTCTCGGGATATTCGACAAGCGCTTTCACCGTGATGTGATGAACGCCGTTTCTGAGTGCGTAGCCGCCTATGTGGTCGTGGCCCGCTATCCAGGCCACAACGCAGCGGGAAGAATCGAGGATGGACAGTATCGGGGCGGGATTGTCGAGACGGTGATTGGGCGAGGCCTCGAAGAGCAGCGGGTAGTGGCAGAAGACAATCACCCGTTCGCGCTTTTTTGCCGCCGCGGCAAGCACTCCGCGCAGCCAGAGCTTCTGCTTCTCGCCGATTTCGGCGCCAGCGCCGTCGTTGGCGTCGAGCACAACGAAGTGCCAGCCCTTGGCCGCCGGCAGGACAAAGTCGTGGTACAGCGACTTCAGTTTCCACTTCTTCCGCAATACCGACGCCCCGGCACGATGGCAGTGATTGCCCGCCACGTACACTGTGCGGCCTTTGATAGCGGCGAAGGTACGCATCACGGTGTCGATGTCGCGACCGGAGCGCAGCGAATCGGTCTCCCACCCGTCGATATTGTCGCCGAGCGAGGCCGTGAACGCCACACCTTCCACACTCAGCGCGGCAAGCACGGTCCTGAGCCGCGCGAGCGAACCCCGATAGTCGCGCGGGCCGTCCGCGTCGCGGTCGGACCACTGCACGTCGGCCACGACACCAAACGACACCAGGGGTTTCTGCGCCAGCGCCGCGGATATCGTACACGAGACCGCAAGCACTATAAAAACGAGGGAGCGGATCAAAGCACTACGAAACGAGAAGCGGATCGCCATGGTGTACCTCCGATTGTGCTGGAAAAAAATACGGGATTCCCGCATGACCTGCGATTCCGGTGAAAGAAAAGTCGCTGTAGCCGGTCCTGTTTTTTCCTGCTTGACCTTCAAACGTGTCCTCCCTACATTGCTTCATTGTGCAGTACTAGGCATCCCGCCCTTACACCTCCCAACCCCAGGAAATTCAGACGCCGAGGCGGCATTCCGTCCGGCGACACGGCGATACACTTTTAAAGGAGTTCCTATGAGACGTGTGTACACGCTTCTCGCCCTGTTGTTTGCAACGGGCGTGTTTGTTTCCGCCATGCCATCCACACTGCTCGCGCAGGGTCAGGGCGAAGGCAATCGCGTCGCGGGTCAGTGGACGACGTTCACGAAGATGCCTGTCGCGAAAATCAATCATGCCGCCGCACGTATCGGCGGAGCAGTGTTTGTCCTCGGTGGCACCACTGGTACAGACGCATCACTCGATTCATACATTTACGACCTCGGCACCGACACGTGGACGCGCGGCATTCCATCGCCGCTGAACCGCAACTACGGCATCGCGGAATCGATCAACGACAAGGTGTATTTTATCGGCGGGTACTCGACACTCTCCCCCATTTTCCGACTGGTGAATCCGGTGTCCGAATTTGATCCGGCATCAAATCAGTGGAAGGAATTGTCGCCGATGCCCACGCCTGTGGCGGCCGCGGGTTCCTTTGTGGTCGACAACAAAATCTACGTGGTTGGCGGATCGGCCAGCGGCGGATTCAACACCGACTACAAGGATCTCGTGCAGATATTCGATCCCGCAACAAACAAGTGGGAAGCGGGAACGCCGCTCCCCTTCGCGGCGCGCAACATCGGCGCCACGGCCATCGGCAACACCTGCTACATCATCGGCGGCTACAACAACAAGGTGCAGCCCGCGGTGAAAAAGGAAGTGTACAAGGGCGAAGTATCGGGCACAACGATCACCTGGACCAAGGTAGCGGATTTCCCCGCCGGCACACCGGCAGGCATCGAACGCGCGAGTGTCGGCGCGGCCGAAGGCAAGATCTGGCTCGCGGGCGGACGCACGAACTCCGGCGTCAGCTCCAAGGCCTTTACCTACGATCCGGCAACCGACACCTGGGAAGCGCAGTCCGACAAACCCTCGGGTACACATTCCACCACACGCTTCATTTACGACGGCACGGGGCTCCTGTACGTGTTCGGCGGCACGATGGGCAGCGGACAGTCCGACGCGACCGAGGCGATTCAGACCAAGGCCTCGCCGAACTTCGCCGTCGCGGGTGTAAACATCAACACGCAGGTGAAGCCGGGCGACGCCAAGCGCTTCCTCGTGACGATTTCAAACACCGGCACCGGTTCGTGCACATGGAGCGCGGCGGTGTCGGGCGAAGGCGCGAGCGCGGTGAGAGTGGTGCAGTCGCAGGGCACATTGCGCACGGACGAGTATGGTCAGGTGACCATCATCATCGACGCCAACGGCATTGCGGCCGGTCCGCACACCGCCAGTGTCGATTTCACGAGCAGTGATCCCCTGCACGCGACCTACAAACTGCCCCTCTCGTTCACCGTCACAAATCCGTATCGCGTCGGGAAACGTGTCTTCCTCGAAGAGTGGACCGGAACCTGGTGCGGCTGGTGTCCCTACGGTGTGGACAGCATCCACGCGATCATGGAGCGTTATCCCGACAATCTCGTTGTCGCCTCCTATCACAACGGTGACGCGATGGAATTCATCTCCGACGCAGACCAGACTTGGCTCGGCGTGAAGTTCTTCCCCGGTGGTTTTGTGGATCGTAATTATTACGCCGGCGAGCAGTACACCATGGTCGGCCGCGATGTGTGGGGCAAGTATGTCGAAGCGCAGGCTGCAAAGACCACACCGGTCGACATCACCTTCTCGAACAAGACCTACGACCGTGCGACAAAACAGACCACCATCACCGTCAACGTGAAGTTCCTCGAAGACGTGCAGCCGCCGCTGCGACTGAACCTCCTGCTTATGGAGAGCGGCCAGAATTATCTGCACAAACTCTTCGGCAATCCGAACCAGACCATCATCAATCCGTTCTTCCACGAACACGTCGTGAAGCAGTTGCTCCCCGATGCGCTCGGAACGGAAGTGCTCGGAACGAATCCCGGCGCGGCCGGCACGATTTTCTCGCAGCAATATTCGTTCGTCTCGAAGGACTCGATTCCCGAGAACGCGGAACTCGTGGCCTTTGTCCATCGCAGCACGGCGAACGGCATCGGCGAGGTGCTGCAGGTAAACGATCACTATGTCGTCGACGACATTCTCACAGCGGTGGACGCTCCCCTCTCCACCAGCTTCGCGGTGCTCGAGAATTATCCGAATCCGTTTAATCCCGCGACCACCATTGTGTACAGCATCCCGGCCGCCTCGCGCGTGACGCTTGTTGTGACCGATATGATGGGCCGCGAAGTCGCCCGTCTTGCCGACGACGACAAGGCCGCCGGCACGTACACCGCGACATGGAACAGTGGCGCCCTCGCATCGGGCACGTATGTTGCGCGGCTCGTTGCGGGTAATACGGTGATTACGCGGAGTATGACGCTGATCAAGTAATTTTTTCGAGTGGACGAACAAAAAACGAGCGGCCGCCGGCCGCTCGTTTTTGTTTCCGCGAGTGGGATCTTTCCTACTCGTGCGAGGATACAGGATGAAGGAGACAGGAGACACGCACCGTGTCGATTCCTGTCTTCTGACTCCTGTCTCCTGACTCCTAACACTCGTGTGAGGATACAGGATGTAGGAGACAGGAGACACGCACTGTGTCGATTCCTGTCTTCTGACTCCTGTCTCCTGACTCCTAACACTCGTGTGAGGATACAGGAGGAAGGAGACAGGAGACACGCACCGTGTCGATTCCTGTCTCCTGACTCCTTTATCCTGACTCCTTTATCCTGACTCCTTACAGGCGTATGAGGATACAGCAAATCGTTGTGTCACTCGGCATTCATCCCCAGATGATACATCGTAAACGCATAGACATCGGCGGTTTCTTCAATGATTTTGCTCATCGGCTTGCCGCCGCCGTGTCCGGCCTTTGTGTCGATGCGGATAAGGACAGGTTTGTTACCCGTGTACTTTTCCTGAAGGGTCGCGATGTACTTGAAGGAGTGCGCGGGCACCACGCGGTCGTCGTGGTCGGCGGTGGTGACAAGCGTGGCGGGATAGTCGACGCCGCTGCGGATGTTGTGCAAGGGTGAATAGGCCTTGAGCGCGCGATACTCGGCGGGATCGTCACTCGATCCGTAATCACTCACCCACGCCCAGCCGATCGTGAAGGTGTGAAAACGCAGCATGTCCATCACACCGACTGCCGGAAGGGCCACCGCAAACAGGTCCGGACGCTGATTCGCCACCGCGCCAACAAGCAGTCCGCCATTCGATCCGCCCTGCATGGCGAGTTTGGACGGCGATGTGTATTTCTCTTTCACAAGATATTCGGCGGCCGCGATGAAATCGTCGAACACGTTCTGTTTGCGCAGGCGCGTGCCCGCCTTGTGCCACTCCTCGCCATACTCGCCTCCGCCACGAAGGCAGGCCATCGCGTACACACCGCCATTCTCGAGCCACACCAGGCGCGCGGCGCTGAACGAAGGTGTCATACTCGCATTAAATCCGCCATACGCATACAACAGCGTCGGATTCGTGCCGTCGAGCTTCAGGCCCTTCTTATGCACCAGAAACATCGGTACGCGCGTTCCATCCTTGCTGCGGTAAAACACCTGCCGGGTCTCGTAGGTTTCGAGGTCGGCGGCGATGTCGGGACGCCAGTACAGCGTGGACTTCCCCGTTGTGATCTCATACTTGTACACGGCGTTCGGGAAGGTGAACGATGTGACGGAATAAAAGGTAAACTGGTCCTCTTTTTTCCCGCCGAAGCCCCCCACGGTACACAGCGTGGGCAGCGTTATCTCGCGCTCGAGTTTTCCGTCGAGTGTGTATTGGAACACCGCGTGATGCGCGTCGTGCATATAGACGGCGATCAATCGCCCGCCCACCGTCCCCGCCGAGGCGAGCACGTCATTTTTCTGCGGCAGCAGCACGGTCCAGTTTTTTTCCTCGGGATGCGCGGGATCGATCCGCACCACCGTGCGGCGTGGCGCGCCCTTGTTGGTGTTGACGAGAAGTACACCGTTCTCGTGATCGATCACCCAGAAGTCGTCGTCGAACGTCTCGACGATCGGCCGCCACGTAGTCTCCTTTTTGGCGAGATCGCGCACATACAAGGCGTTGCCGTCCTTGCCCTGTTCGGAGACGGCAAGAATCAGGAAGCGTTCGTCGTCGGTGCTGCTCACCGAGAAGGTGCGGCGCGGATGTTCCGAGTCTTCATGGATCAGCACATCGGCGGACTGCGGCGTGCCGAGCTTGTGGTAGTACACTTTCTGCCGCTCGTTCACCGCCGAGAGCGAGAGGTCCTCCTTCGTCGGATCGCTGTAGCGGTTGTAGTAGAAGCCGTTGCCGTGCCAGCTCGCGCCGGAAAATTTTACGCCGGTGATGTGATCGGAAAGTTTTTCTCCGGTGGCGATGTTCTGCACGTGTATCTCCTGCCAGTCGGAGCCGCTGCGAGATATCGTGTAGGCCATGTATGTGCCGTCGTGGGAGTCGAACAGCCCGCCGAGCGCCACGGTCCCGTCCTTCGACAGTGTGTTCGGATCGAGGAATACACGTTCCGCGCCGTCGAGGCCCTTGCGCACGTACACGAGACTTTGATTCTGCAAACCGGTATTGCGGCTCATGAACCAATACTCTCCCGCGCGCCACGGCGCGCTCTGGCGTGGATAATTCCAGATGGCACTGAGGCGCGAGCGCAATTTTTCGCGGAACGGAATCTTTCCGAGATATTCGAAAGTCACCGCGTTCTGCTCCTTCACCCAATCAGCCACGGCGCTTGAATCCATGCTTTCAAGCCATCGGTATGGATCGGCGACCTTCTCGCCGTGATAGGCGTCCACATGATCCACTTTCGGTGTGTGCGGATACGTGAGCTTCTGCGCGGTGAGCGGACGTGCGAGCAGCATCAGGAGTGTGAGAAAAAGGGCGGCGCTTGGGATACGGCACATATGGGTGCTCCAGAGTTGAGAATCGTCTGTGTACGTGGAACGGGGGTGGAAAGATACGGGGAGGAGGCGCGTCAATCCCGCCACGTGATGGTCGTCTGCGGCGTAAAGGGCACGGTCAGCGAGCGTTGCTTCGGCGTGGATACGGTCCACGGAACCGAAACGCCGTTCACCGACGCGGATCCTTCCTTGTTCGATCCGTGCTGCACGAGGCGCACGACGCGCGCGCGGAAACTGCCCCGTCCCTCGGTATTTCCCCAGCTCAGCGAGCGGGACGCGGGATTGTGTTCGACAAGTGTCGATGCCGAGGGCGCGGCCACGCTGATGCCGTCGTCCTCGCGATAGACCATCGCGGTGATGGCACCGCCCTCCCACACGTGCAGCTCGAGTGTATCGCCGATACTATCGCTCGTGCTCCGCCCGACCGGGCGCATCGGTATGATGGCGCCGGCGCGCACAAACACGGGCAGGTCGGCGATGGGCGCCGTGACGGTGTGGATGCTTCCTCCGAGAAAAAGACTGTCCGATCCGAATCTGTACCAGATGCCGGCGGGCAGATACACATCCGCGCGGCGGTCGGTCGAGGGCACGGGCGCGACGAGCAGATGGTCGCCGAACAGGTACTCGCTGTGGAAACGCCAGTCGTACACCATGGGATCGTGCGACCATTCGATGGCGAGGGAACGCGCCACGGGCAGACCCGTCCGTTCATGCGTGCGGAAGGCCGCTTCGATGTAGGGCAACAGGCGATAGCGCAGGCGGATCAGCAAGCGCATCGTGTTCTCGGCATCGCGGCCGAAGGCCCAGGGTTCGGCCGACTTGCCACCGTAATGTTTATGCGCACGGAAGAAGGGCGTGAATACGCCGAGGTTCATCCAGCGTGTCATGAGATCGGGCGAAGGATCGCCGATAAAGCCGCCGACATCGGATCCGGTGAAGGGCACACCGGAGAGTCCGAGCCCCTGCACCATGCGCGACGACAGCATGAGATGTTCGTCCGATGCGAGATTGTCGCCCGTCCACACCGCGGAATAGCGCTGCACGCCCGCGTATGCCGCGCGTGTCAGGGTATAGGGTCGGATGTTGGGACGGAGCTTCAGCGCGCCTTCGTACGAGGCGCGCGCCATGCCGAGGCCGTACACGTTGTGCGCCTCGCGCATCGAGGCCGGCAGACCGTTGAACCCGAAACGCACAACGTCGGGTATGTTCTGTCCCCAGGCCGCGGGTTCGTTCATGTCGTTCCAGAAACCGTCCACTCCCGCGTCGGTCAGCGCGCGCATGGAGCGGCCCCACCAGAGCCGCGTCTTTTCATTCGTAAAATCCGGGAAGTGGCAGCGGCCGGGCCACACCTCGCCGATGTAGAGTGTGCCGTCGGGATACGTCACAAAGTGACCATCGCGCAGACCCTCCTCGTACGCGGGATATCCCTTTTCGATCTTGATGCCCGGATCCACGATGGTGACGAGACGAAAACCCAGTGCGTGCAGCGAATCAGCCAGACGTTTGGGATCAGGGAAACGATCGGGATGCCACGTGAAAATTTTGTAGGCGTCCATGTAATGGATATCGAGCGTGATCACGTCGCAGGGAATGTCTTTCTCGCGGAAGGTGCGGGCGAGATTCAGGACTTCGGACTCCGGATAATAACTCCACCGGCACTGCTGATATCCGAGTGCCCAGCGCGGCGGCATGGGCGCGCGGCCGGTCAGCGTGGTGTATTGCCGGATCACGTCGGCAACGGTCGGACCCGCACAGACGTAATAATCGAGATCGCCCGCGGGCGCGGAGAAACTCATGAAGCGTCCGTCGCTCGACGCGCCGAAGTCGAAGACGGTTTTCCGTGTGTTGTCGAAAAAGATTCCGTAGGCGAGCGAATCGTGCACGCCGATGAAAAACGGGATGCTCACGTACAGCGGATCCTGCTCGATGCCGTATGCGGGGAAGTCGGTATTCCAATTCACGAAACGGCGGCCGCGCCTGTCCAGCGGACCGGTCTTCTCGCCCATCCCCAGGAAATGTTCGTCGCGGAACAGGGTCCGATGACTGGTGACGTCGCTCCCCTGCCAGGTCACGCCGAAGCCCGCGTTGTCCTCGGTGAGCACACGGCCGTCGGGCGTGAGCAGGCGGAGGCGTGACGTGCCGCGCGTTATCTCCACGGTGATCGCCGCGGTGGAATATCGGATCGATGTATCCGTTTCTTCGACATGCGGGCTGATGGCCCGGCCGGATGTCAGCACCACCGCGGATGAACGTTCGGCGTCGAAGGCGTCGCGCGCGAAGCGCACACGCACAATCTCGTCGGAATACCACGTCAGCGTGGCGCGCGCGTTGTCACAGCGAAGCTCGACGGTATTGCCGTTCTGTTTCGCCGACACGATTCGTCCGGGCTGCACGAGTTCCTGCGCCGAGGTGTACGCCGCGAGTACGAGGAGGAGGAGTGGGATGCGGAGCATTTGTGGAGTAGGGAGTTGGGAGTTGGGAGTGGGGAGTGGGGACGGGGGACTGGGGACGGGGGACTGGGGACGGGGGACTGGGGACTGGGGACTGGGGACTGGGGACGAGGGACTGGGGAGTAGGGACGAGGGACGAAGGCGGTTACGCGACGTGGTGTCTCACTGAGTCCGCCTCTGGCGGAAAGTGCGACGGCACTGGGGACTACTGAAGACGTAAAGTACCAATTCGTTTCCTGTAACACATACGTCCTCACCAACTCGCAGGTGAAGCTTTCCAACTCACGCGCGACGATACACCGCACAGAACATATAAGATCCGTCACCCTCTCCCGCTGTCCCACTCTCCCGCTGTCCCACTCTCCCGCTGTCCCGCTCTCCCGTTGTCCCGCTCTCTCGCTGTCCCACTCTCCCGCTGTCCCGCTCTCCCGCTGTCCCGTCGCGCTCGCTAGAAGCGCCCGAACACACTCAGAAACGGCAGCGGCCTGATGGTGCGTGAGGTAACAAACAAAGCGGCGGGATTGATCGAGATATCGATGGATGTACGGCTGCGCTCTTCCTGCGCATGTGCGCGCGCGTCGCGGTCGTACGCGCTCAGCGTGAGGACAAATCCGGCCAAGGCACCGCCCATTGTGCAGGCCATGAGAATGCGGCCTTCGCTGCGATCCTGTGCCTCTTCTGCAATTGCACCAACCCCTAAACCGACGAGTGCTCCGACACCTGTTCCGAGCTGCACGAAGGTTGCCTCCGACGTGAGGAAATCGCGCCGCTCGAGGTAGGAATGTGCGTACACCATGCCCGCGATTCCGCCTATGACCCACGCGGTGCCGTAGTGGCTTAGCTTTTCGTCTTCGGCCAGGACAAGGGCCGTGCTGGGCACAGCCGCACCCATCACCGCAAACGTCGCAAGCACATTGGCGTCGCCCGTGGTGTAGTGCGAGGTGCTGGTTATGTGCGCGGCGGTTGCATAGCCGACTGCCGATCCTGCTAGCGCCGCAACTTTTCCGGGCACTCCATCGCCGTTGAATGCGTCCCCACCCGCCACCATGACGGCGGCCGAACTGCCGATGCCGAAACCCAGATTGCCGCCTATCGCTATGCTGCTCGCGCGGCCCGCGTCGAGGTTGTAGGCATCGGCGATCATGTAACCCGCGGAAAGTTCGCCCAGACTCAATGCGAGGGGAATAAACGCGTAGGTATCGTCCCGCAGGTCCAGAATATTCACGAGGAATACACCGTCCACGAGTCCGCGAAGACCACCTTGAAACGCCAGTGCGGCCATGCCCTCCGTGACCCGATGGCTGTGTGTCAGCGCATAGGGAACAACAAAGCTCATTCCCGCTGTGAGCAGGGATGTGCCGATGCGCTGCCGTTCACCGCGTATCTCGAATCCATCGGCAATGAGCTGTCCCCAGAAAGTGCCGCCAAGTCCGGCGCATGTGGCGATGAAGGCGGTGCGGCCCTCGCGGTCCACAACCATCTCGGGCATGTACAGATGCGCGCGGTTGGTGACCTCGCGCCGCAGATCCTGCATCTGTTCGCGTGTCATCACACGTTCGCTGCGCAACGGCGCTGTATCGGTGCCGTGATCGATGACCAGCACATAGGTGGAATCGGCCCTTTCGAACAGGCGCGCCTCGAGGAAACCGCTGACATCGGGGAAAAGATGGATGCGCCGCTCCAATTCGGCGCTCAGATGATCGAGCCGCGCCTCCGCATCAACAGGGATGAGCAGATCCTGCGCGCGTGCTGAACACGCGGTTCCGAATAGAAGCAGCACACAGCACACGGCTCCACGCATCGCGTCGCGGCGGAATTGCCGCCATCGATGCCGCGAACTCTCAGTGCCCGAATCCATACGTCCCTTCCCTGCTTTGTTTGTTGGATGTGCGGTCATGGTATTCCACATTCGCGACGCGTCGATCTTTTTCTTCGCACACATGCTCACACCTCAGAAGGTCGCGTGGATAGAGAGAAATGGCAGCGTCTGGCGGCGTGTGGCCGGCGAGTCGGCCAGTGTGAGCGCCAGCACCTCGGGCGCAAAATTGACGCGCAACGAAAACGAGCGCGCTGCCGCCTTGGCCTCGTCGTCGAACGACAGCAGCATGGTGGCGAAGCCCGACGCAGATCCGAGCAGCGTGGCAACGGCGATGACGGGTTCCGGCGTGTCGTCCGGTGCGAGGAGAAATCCCAGGCCCGCGCCGATGAGTCCGCCCGCGAGTGTGCCGCCGTACACGTAATAGCCCTGGCTCGCAGAGTAGTCGCGGTCGCGCAGATACGTGTGTGCGAGACCGAGTCCGACCATCGACCCGAGCGACATCGCGCCCGCGAACACACGCTCGTCCTCCGAACGTGTCGCAACGAGGACACAGGCGGGCACTGCCGCACCGAGCAGCCCCGTGGTTGTGACAACATCCACATCACCTGTCGAGTAGTTCGATTCGGCGCTCAGGTACGCGCCGAGACCGTAGCCGATGGCACTGCCGCCGAGCAGCCATGCAGCGCCGCCGGCATCGTCGAACGGATCACTCTCCGCAACTATGCCGGCGCCGAGTCCGATGCCCAGGCCGAAATTGCCGTACGTGGCAATGGTGGCCGCCCGTCCGCGCGTAAACGCGTTGTCACGCGCGATCACATATCCCGCGTACATTTCCGCCACGCTCGCGCCGGTCGCCAACGCAACAACACCCTGCACATCCATGTCGGGATCGATGAGAGAGGCGAATAGAAGTCCGTCGACACTGCCGCGGTACCCACCCTGCAGCGCGAGTGTGGCCATCCCGTCGGTGAGCGAACGGTTCGCCGTGACGGCGGAGGCAAAGAAATAACTTCCGGCTCCCATGGCGAGTCCGACACCCACGGCGCCGCCGCCATCCGCGTCGAGGATCACGGGCAGCGACCAGGAATAGAGACCGATCGAGAGTCCGGCCATGCCCACGAGAAATCGCGTGCGGCCCTCCTGATCGAAGGCGAGTGCCGCGGGTTTGCGCGTCAGGAGCTGTGCCGTCCGCAAACGCCAGGCGTCGCCATCGGCTGTGCTCATGGGGATGGACAGCCGCGCTGTGCGTCCGTCCTGTGTGTATTCGATGTCGAGTGAGTATGTGGAATCGGGATTCCGGAACAGACGCAGCTCGGAGAGGCCGCGATACTCCGGCAGCAGGTCGAGCCGGTCGACCGTCTCGCCGGACAGGCGTAGGACACGTCCGGCAGAATCGAGCGGCACCGCCACCCGCTGCCCCACGCTCTCGACTCCGCATAAAACAACGGCCGCTCCGATAAGCAGGAATACACGCACAGTTCGCATCATACCCCCGTGTTTATCCACCGTATTACATCGTATCGCACTAACAGGTCTGAAATAACTTACTGCATTTTATGGCGTGAGACAAGGTGGAGTGGGGAGTAGGGAGTAGGGAGTGGGGAGTAGGGAGTAGGGACTTTTTCGTATTTTTCTGCACCAATAAATGTTCCGCACCTCAATCGGGAGCACCTCATGAAAAAATCCATTCTCCTCATCCTCATCGGAAAACGTGGTGAAGCCGCGGTCAATGTGCAGAAAGTTCTTACCGCCTGGGGCTGTATCATCAAGACACGCCTGGGCATTCACGACGGCGTACTCGACAACTGTTCCGACGAGGGACTGCTGATTCTTGAACTACACGGCAGCGACGAACAGAAGGAGGAACTCGCCCGCAAAGTTGCAGTGATTCCGGGCGTGGAGTCGAAGCTCGTGGACCTCAGTCTTCAGGCGTAAAGAGGTAAAGGCATAAAGGCGTAAAGGGGTAAAGGCGTAAAGGGGTAAAGAGGTGAAGGGGTAACCAGGATGAACGCTGTCCTGCTCTCCCGCTGTCCTGCTCTCCCGCTGTCCCGCTCTCCCGCTGTCCCGCTCTCCCGCTGTCCCGCTCTCCCGCTCTCCCGCTCTCCCGCTTTTATGTTAACACACAAGAGCACGAGAGTTTTTTCTGTTATTTCTTTTTCACTCATAACTCGGACTGGCTGGGGCGGCGCAGGGCGGGCTCGGGTGAGACGTTCGGCAGAACGGCGGCGCGCGCAG